>JANMPX010000047.1:0-9884 GCA_031370085.1 Chloroflexota bacterium
CACTCGCCCAACTGGCGGCGCAGCTCCTCGGTGACGAGGCGGGCATCGGCGCGGCCGGCGGTGCGCTTCATGACCTGCCCGACCAGGAAGCCGAACAGCTGCGTCTTGCCACCTCGGTACTCGGAGACCTGGTCGGCGAACTCGGCGATGACCGCCTCGACCTCGGCGCCGATGCGCTCGGCATCTCCCACCGCCGTCAGCCCCAGCCGCTCGACCGCGTCGCGCGGCGATCGACCGGTCTCGAAGACCTCGGCCAGCACCGTCTTGGCGTTGGCCGCCGAGACGTGCCCCGCCTCGATCTCGCCGATCAGCTCGGCAAGGCCTTTTGGCGGCAGCGCGACGGCTGATGCGCGCAGCCCCTCCGCGGCGTGCTGGTTCAGCAGCCGGCTGAACTCGCCGGTCACCCAGTTGGCGGCTGTCTTGGCGGCAATCCCCGCGTCCACCACCGCATCGAAGTAATCGGCCAGCGCCAGGTCAGCGGTGAGAACCCCGGCGTCGTACGCCGAGAGGCCCAGGCCCTCGACATATCGAGCTCGGCGGGCGGCGGGAAGCTCCGGCAGTCCCGCGCGGATCTGGGCAACCCACTCGACGGAGGGGCGCAGCGGGGGCAGATCGGGCTCGGGGAAGTATCGGTAGTCGTTGGCCTCTTCCTTGGAGCGCTGGGGAATGGTCCGCCCCTCGCTCTCGTGCCAGCCGCGGGTCTCCTGGGTCAGCCGCTCGCCGCGCTCGAGCGCCTCGGCATGGCGAGCCACCTCGAACTCCATGGCGCGCTCCAGTGAACGGAAGCTGTTGAGGTTCTTGACCTCGACCTTGGTGCCGAAGGTCTGCGTGCCCATCGGTCTCAGGCTGACATTGCCCTCGATCCGCATCGAGCCGGTCTCCATGTCGCCGTCGCTGGCGCCGATGTAGCGCAGGATGTCGCGCAGCGTCTCCCCGTAGGCACGCGCCTGGGCGGGTGAGCGGATATCGGGCTCGGTGACAATCTCCATCAGCGGCACGCCGGCCCGGTTGAAGTCGACCAGGCTGTACGCGCGGCCCCCGTGCAGCAGGCGAGCGGTGTCCTCCTCCAGGTGCGCCCGCGTGATGCCGATGCTGACGCTCTGCCCTTCAGCGGGCACCGGCACCTCCAGGCGCCCGTTCGCGCACAGCGGCAGGGCGTACTGGCTGATCTGGTAGCCCTTGGGCAGGTCCGGGTAGAAGTAGTTCTTGCGCTCGAAGCGGACCGCGGCGGTCTGAACCTCGCACTCCAGCGCCAGCCCGGTGAGCATCACCAGCTCCACCGCTCGGCGGTTGATGACCGGCAGCGTGCCGGGGAGGGCCAGGCAGACCGGGCAGGTGCGAGTGTTCGGCTCGTCCTTTTCGCCGGGCTGTGCGGCCGTGGGGCAGGAGCAGAACATCTTGGATTCGGTGCGCAGCTGGGCATGCACCTCGATGCCGATGATCGTCTCGTACTGGGTCGCAACGGCCATGGCCCGATTGTAGTGGCGGCTTCCAGGGGTCGCGCGCCCGTAGGCAGCCCTGGGGCCGGCGCTGTCAGGGCGTCTTGTGCAGCACAGGTGCACGGGTGCACGGGTGCACAAAGGGGCTCGACACCGAAGGGAGGGATACAGTGGGCCGTCCCGCCCCGAACTCGCCGTCCCAACAATGTGCACCTATCCGCCAGCGGTTCGGCGATCTACCATGCTCGGCGAGCACCTCCGGCGGCCAGGCCCGGTCCGCTGCGGCGCTCACCGCGGGAGAGGTGACATGCAACGCCGTCGACCGACCGCCCTCATGCTCATCTCCGTGCTCCTCGTCGCATGCAGCGCGGCCGGCCAGAGTGTTCCGCCCAACGCCACCCCGAGCGATGCAAAGCCGACCAGTACACAGGCGCGTGAGGCGACGCCCAAGCCATGCACGCCCGGGTTCGTGTGCAGCGGCTTGCTGGCGCCCGGCGAATACACCTCGACCAGCCTGGGCCCGACGCTGACCTTCACCATCGGCGAGGGCACGACCGGCGAAGAGGACATTCCCGATGGTGGCTTTCGCCTGGGCTTCGCTGCGGTTGGCCGTCATGGGGCCATGACCGTCACCCAGTTTCCGGGGACGATCTTCAGCGACGTGTGCAGCTACAAGACCACGCAGACGATCGGGACCTCGCCGGCGGAATTCATCGGCTTCCTGTCAGCGGTCAAGGGGATCACCGCCGAGGCACCGGTGAACGTCACAATCGGTGGGCGACCGGCAATTCGCCTGGACCTCAGCACCAAGTCTCCATGTATCAACCCCGACCGCATGTGGCTATGGCTGACGGGCGGCCTCGGGGACTTCCATTTCAATGACGCCGAGCTGGCGCGTGTCTATGCCATCGATGGTGGCGGGGTCACCATCGTGGTCGTCAGCGAGGCATTTCCGCTCCAGCATGCCGACTACCAGGCACTGCTCACCGCATCGGAGGCAGTGCTGGCATCCATGACCATCACTCCTGCGAGCTGACGCGGGCAGGGGTCGCCCGGCCGCCGCCAGATGAGAGCCGCGGGTGCCAGCCTGGGTCGCGCGTGTCACAGGTGTTTGTGCAGCGCAGCTGCACAGGTGCACGACTGCACAATTGGGCCTGACGCGGGAGGGTGCCGGCTCGCCTCCCCCGAGGCCTCGCCATGACCGGGCTGCCTGCTCAGTCCGTCAGGTCTGCGCAGCCGATGTGCCCGGTGGGAACGGGAGTCTCGCCGGGCAGGGCCTCCAACGGCTCGTTGTGAACCGTCAGGATCCGCCCACCGCTCGGCACCGTGTAGGCACGCGGGTAGAGCGGCGTGGTGTAGGTCGCCGCACCGTTGGCATCGGCCTGCACGTCTTTCAGGTTGCGAAAGTCCCCCGCTTCCAGGATCGGGCGGGCGCAGCTGCCGGAGTGGGTATTCAGCAGGTGTCGCGAGTTGGGCACCAGCCCGGTCACGTTCACCGTCATGGTGTAGCCATCGGCCGTGATATCAATCACCACGGTGCCCTTCGCCGTGTGGTCCCCCACCGGATTAAGCTGGAGGGTGAGACTCCGCGATACCTGATTCGGCGCTGCCGATGCGGAGGCGGCTGGCAATGCGGTGACCGAAGGGCCGCTCGCGCAGGCCACCAAGCCGAGCAAGATCGGTGTCAGCAGGAACGAGATCCGGCCCGTGCTTCTCACTTGTGCCGGAAGGATGGGTGCGACCTGCCCACGTGTCAACGCATATCTTCAACTATCCTCCCCGGCATGAAGATTGGTGAATGGGATGCCGTCGGCCCGGTCCGCGGCATGGTGCAGATTCAGCTCGGCAAGCTCGGGGCGGCGGAGTACGCCACCCACGTGACCCGGCACCCCGACAGCGGGCGGCTGCGGATCATGGTGGCCACCGACCTGGGGCTGCTCGACTACAACTACGCGCCCATCGGCTCCGACCCGAAAGGGCCGTGGCTGCTGCGCGGCACGCTGAACCGATGGCTCAGCGTCAAGGGCGTCCGCCTCCAGAGCGATGCCCAGCTCGACGACGAGGGGCACGAGGCGCGCGCCGTCTGGCACCTGGTCATCGAGGAGCCGCGCGCCGAGCTGTCGGCTGATTCGGCCGGAGTCGCCGAGCGCTCGGAGCGCGCGCTGCTCGACTTCGCGCAGGCCTGCATCAAGCAGGCGCGCTAGCCACCAGGTAGAGCGCGCCAAACGGGATCGTCAGCGACCCGTCCGGCGCCCGCGGCGTGACGCCAAGCAGGTCGTCCCGCAGCGCCTGCACCCGCTCGCCCGGCCAGCTTGCCGTGGCGGCGCCACGCGAACCGGTGGTCAGCCAGACGCGGTAGGCGGCTGTATCGGCCAGTCGGATGCCCGTTCGCTGGTCGGCAAGGGTGCGGATCGCTTCCCAGCCTGCGGCACGGGCCCACGCCCGGAGCTCGTCGGGATCGGGGTAGTCGCGCGCGGTGGTGAGGCCGTACGACGCGTAGATCGGGTCATACAGCGGGCCCATGGTGGCCTCCCAGGGACCCGGCACCGAGAGTGACAGGCGGCCGCCCGGACGCGCCACGCGCAGCCATTGGCGCAGCACCGCGACCCGATCCGCTGCGAACAGCAGGGCGTGGCAGGCGATCACAACGTCAAAGCAAGCCTCGGCGAACGGCAGATCGCCGAAGTCTCCGTCGACAAAGGTCACGCCCGCTACCCTGGCGCGGGCGATCTCCAGCATGCCAGCGGCGGCATCCAGGCCGGTGACCTCCCGCTCCTCGCCCCGCGCGAGGCCGGCGGCCGTGCCGGTTCCGGTGCCAAGGTCGACCACGCGTTCCCCCGGTTGGAGGCGCGCCCGTCGCACGACGCGCGCAGCGACCGGACGCAGGGCAGGGGCCATGGTGGCGGCGTAGGCCTCGGCCGAAGCGGAGAAGCGGGTGGCGGCATCCAACCTAGGAGTGATGGCGCTCCACGAAGCGCTCGATCCGATCCAGCGCCTCGTCGATCTGCTCGTACGCGGCGGCGTAGCAGATGCGCACGTGCCCGGCGCCCGACGGCCCGAAAGCCGTTCCGGGTACCACCGCCACGCGCTCCTCGCGAAGGAGCTCCTGGGCGAAGGCTTCGTCGTCAAGACCGGTGCTGCTGATGTCGGGGAAGCAGTAGAAGGCGCCCTTGGGCTCGAAGCAGTGCAGCCCGATCTCGTTCAGCCGCCGCGTCATGAGCTGGCGGCGACGGTCGTACTCGGCCTGCATCTCGAGCACGAACGGCTCACCTGAGCGCAGCGCCTCGATCGCCCCGAACTGGGCGGCGGTGGGGGCGCACATGATCCCGTACTGGTGCACCTTGGCGATCCCGGCCATCAGCGCGGCAGGGGCGGCCACCCAGCCGATGCGCCAGCCGGTCATGGCGTAGCTCTTGCTGAAGCCGCCGATCATCACCGTCCGCTCACGCATCCCCGGCAGCGACGCGATGGGCAGGTGGGAGTGGTCGCCGTACACCAGGCGCTCGTAGATCTCGTCGCTGATGACCAGCAGGTCGTGGCGCTCCGCGAGGTCGGCGATGCCCGCCAGGTCCTCCGGCTCCAGGACCGCCCCGGTCGGGTTGTTGGGGTAGCCAAGGAAGATCGCCTTGGTGCGCGGCGTGATGGCTGGCTCGATCATCTCGGCGGTCAGCCGGAAGCTGTTGGCATCGCTGGTCGCGATCGGCACCGGCACGCCGCCGGCCAGGGTGATGCAGGGGGCGTAGGCCACGAACGATGGCTCGTGGTAGATCACCTCGTCGCCGGGGTCGCAGATCGCGCGCAGGGCGGCATCCACTGCCTCCGAGGCGCCCACCGTGATGATCAGCTCGCCGCGCGGCTCGTAGGTCAGGCCATACCGATGCGCCAGGTCGGCCACGATCATCTCGCGCAGCGCGAAGATGCCCCCGTTGGCGGTGTAGTGGGTCTGCCCCGCCTCGAGGCTGTCGATCGCGGCGCGGATGATCGGCTCGGGTGTCGTGAAGTCGGGTTCGCCGATGGTGAGGCTGATGACGTCGGTCATCTCGGCCAGCATGTCGAAGAAGCGGCGGATCCCCGAGGGCTTCAGGTCGCGGATCCTGGTCGACAGGAACTCGGCGGTCGGACGCGCGACGCGCGAGGTGGCCGGTTCGATGCTCACGCCGGGCAGTGTAGCGCGACGCTAGGCTTGCGCGATGCAAGCGGTGGAGGCGGTCCTGGCGCTCCTGGTGCTCGTCGCGCTGCTCACCGTTGTGGCGCGGCGGATCGGCATTCCCTACCCGATCCTGATGACGCTGGGCGGCCTGGCCCTTGGGCTGGTGCCGGGGCTGGTGCCAGGGCTGCCGCGCATCGAGCTGGCGCCCGAGCTGGTCTTCCTCCTCTTCCTGCCTCCGCTGCTGTTCGCGGCGGCCTATTTCACTTCGCCCCGCGAGCTGCTGGCCAACGCGCGACCGATCGGCCTGTTGGCGGTGGGCCTGGTGCTGGCGACCACCGGGGCCGTGGCCCTGGTGCTGCACGGGCTGGTGCCGAGCGTCGGCTGGCCGGCCGCCTTTGCGCTGGGGGCGATCGTCTCGCCGCCCGATGCGGTGGCGGCTACCGCGATCGCCCAGCGGCTCGGCCTCCCGCGGCGGCTGGTGATCATCCTGGAGGGCGAAAGCCTGGTCAACGACGCGACCGCCCTGGTCGCCTACCGCCTCGCGATCGCGGCAGCGCTGACCGGCGCCTTCTCGCTCGCGACCGCGGCTGGCAGCTTTGCCTTCGTCAGCGTGGGCGGCGTCGTCATCGGCCTGGTGGTCGGCTGGCTGGTGGTCCAGGTCGTCAAGCGCCTGGAGGATCCGCCGGTCGAAGTGCTCATCTCGCTGCTCGCGCCCTTTGCGGCCTGGCTGCCGGCGGAAGCGCTGGGCGTCTCCGGCGTGCTGTCGGTGGTGACCGCCGGGATCGTGCTCGGCCGGGCCGCCCCGCGGATCCTCGGCTCGGATGCGCGCGTGCTCGGGTCAGGCGTCTGGCAGATGCTCGTCTTCACCCTCAACGGCCTGGTCTTCATCCTGATCGGCCTGCAGCTGCCCACCATCCTCGACCACCTCTCGATCAACGAGTCACCGGGCGAGCTGGCGCTGCTGGCGGTCGTGGTCAGCGCCACGGTGATCGTCGTGCGGATGGCCTGGGTCTTTCCGGCCGCCTACCTGCCGCAGGTCCTGCCGGGGGTGCTGCGGGCCCGAGACCGCGCGCCCTCCCCGCGATCGGTCCTGGTGCTCGGCTGGGCCGGGATGCGCGGCGTCGTCTCGCTGGCCGCCGCGCTGGCGCTGCCCCTGAACCTCGCCGACGGCACGCCGTTCGCCGGCCGGGAGCTGGTCCTGTTCCTGACCTTTGCCGTCATCCTGGCCACCCTCGTCGGCCAGGGTCTGAGCCTGCCGTGGCTGATCCGACGGCTGGGGATCGGCGATGACGGGTCGGCGGCCCACGAAGAGCTGCACGCGCGGGAGGCAGCCATCGACGCAGCCCTGCTGCGCCTCGATGAGCTGGCCGGCGAATGGCCCGACCACCTGGAGCTGATCGACCACCTGCGGGAGCGCCACCAGCACGCCACCGGGCACCTCGAGCATGACCACGAGGCAGGTGAGGCGCCGCGCGACCCGGAGGCGATCGAGCACGGCGCCATCCATCGAGCGGTGATCGAGGCGCAGCGGCTGGCGGTGATCGACCTGCGTGACCGCGGCGTCATCGGCGACGAGGCGCTGCGCCGGGTGGAACGTGAGCTCGACCTCGAGGAGCTGCGCCGCGAGGGCTAGTGCTTGAGCCCAGGGCCGCGGGCGCCGGTCCCGACGGACGGCTGCGGATCGGGCCCGGCTGCTGTCAGCGTGGTTTGTGCTGCACAGCCGCACAATCGCCTCTGACGCTGGAGGGAGCCGATCGGGAACTGGCCGCGGCGGTCACCGTCGCCACCGCCACACTCACCAGGTCGTTGTAGCCGTGGGATGGCTACGCGAGTTGAGAAGCGGGCTAGTGCACCTCGGCCGATGGCGGGTCCCAGGCCAGCTCGCCGGCTTCAATCCGGAGCGCGAGGCGGTTCTGCGGCGGCGGCAGCGGACAGGTGGCGAAGGTCGAGAAGACGCACGGCGGGTTGTAGGCGAGGTTGAAGTCGACCACCACGCTGCCATCGGCGGCCGGCGGCTCGGTGTACACGAAGCGCCCTCCGCCGTAGGTCCGGTTGCCGTTGGTGGCATCTCCGAAGATCAGCCACAGCTCCCCCTTCTCGCCGCCGTCGAGGGCATCGATCCGCCAGGTGGCTCCGTCGCGCTCGAAGACGACGGTGCCGGGGGTCGGATCGGTCGACTGAGCGCCGGTGACATCCATGATCTCCAGCCGAGCGCCGGGCGCCGCCGCCTCGAAGCGCGCCGTCATCCGCCAGCCTTCGTCCAGCGGAAAGTGCCGCATGCCGGCAAATGAGCGCAGGGCGGGCGCCTCGTGGTCGCGAACGCGCAAACCCATCCGCTCCCCTCGACGGATCAGATGCAGCCGCAGCGCGCCAAGCTCGAGGATGGTCGGATCGCCCTTCGAGTCATCGGCGAGGTCCATCTCGACCGCCGGCGCGCCGTTGATACGAAGCGGTGCGTCCGCGTGTGGCAAGAGCCGCACTCGCCCGTCGCGAAGCAGCAGCGAGCCCGCGCGCGGTGGCATGCCATGGCCGTGCAGAACGATCTGGTTGGCCGGATGCGCGCCGAAATGGTTCTCGCCTTCGGTCAGCCAGTAGAGGCCCACCAGCGCCAGCCAGCCGCCGGGGCTGCGCAGCCGCTCATCCCGCAGCTTGCGCCAGCGCTCGACTCGAGCGGAGTGGTCGTCAGGCGCCGGCATACTCATCCTGGTCGGATGATGGCACGAGCAAGGGCCCTCTTGATGCGTTGACCAAGCACTTCGCCGGTCCGATACTCCCCACACCGTGATCTGTACCAACTGCTCGACGGTCAACGAGGCAGGTGCCAGCTTCTGCCGCCAATGCGGCACGCGACTCGGGACGAACTGCCCGGTGTGCAAGGCCGCCGTGACGGCTGGAGCGCGCTTCTGCAGCACCTGCGGTACGCAGGTCACTGATACCCCGGCGCCACCGGACGGGGCGGCGGACGGTGCGGCGGAGCCTCGTGGCGTTTCCGAGCGGCGCCTCGTCACCGTCCTGTTCGCGGATCTGGTCGGATTCACCACGATCTCCGAGTCGCGCGACCCGGAGTCGACACGGGAGCTGCTCTCGGCGTACTTCGAGGCCTCGCGACAGGTGATCGAGCGCTATGGAGGCACGGTCGAGAAGTTCATCGGGGACGCCGTGATGGCGGTGTGGGGAACACCGGTGGCTCATGAAGACGATGCCGAGCGCGCGGTGCGCAGCGCCCTCGACCTGGTGGAACGGGTGCACGCGCTGGGCCTCGAAATAGGCACTCCGGGCCTCGAGGCGCGTGCCGGGGTGCTGACCGGAGAGGCCGCCGTCACGATCGGCGCGCAAAGCCAGGGGATGGTGGCGGGCGATATGGTCAACACCGCCTCGCGCCTGCAGTCGGTGGCACCGCCCGGGGGGGTGCTCGTGGGAGAGGCCACGCAGAAGGCGAGCGCGGAGGCAATCGCCTACGAGCCGGCCGGCGACCAGGCCCTGAAGGGAAAAGGGGCGCCGGTCAAGGCCTACCGGGCGCTTCGCGTCGTGGCGCGGCGTGGCGGCGCCGGCCGCAGCGCGCAGCTCGAGCCGCCGTTCGTAGGCCGCGACGTGGAGATGCGCATCCTGAAGGACCTCTACCACGCCACCTCGGACGAAGGCCGGGTTCGCCTCGTCCTGATCTCGGGGCAAGCCGGCCTCGGCAAGAGCCGTCTCGCCTGGGAGCTGCAGAAATACCTGGACGGGCTGACCGAGTTCGCCTACTGGCATGAGGGACGTTGCCCCTCGTACGGCGACGGGGTCACCTTCTGGGCCCTCTCGGAGATGGTCCGTCAGCGCGCCGGAATCGCCGAGTCGGAGGAGCGCGACAGCGCGCTCGACAAGCTGCGCGCCATGCTCACCGATTTCGTCCCTGATGAAGTCGAGCGCCAGTGGATCGAGCCACCGTTGCGCAGCCTGCTGGGCCTCCAGCCGGCGGAGACCGATGACGCAACTGGCCAGCGCGAGACCCTCTTCGCAGCTTGGCGCACCCTGTTCGAGCGGATCTCCGAGCGCGGCACGGTGATCATGACCTTCGAGGACCTCCAATGGGCCGATGGCGGCCTGCTCGACTTCATCGAGCATCTCCTGGAATGGTCGCGTTCACGCCCGATCTACGTGCTCACCCTGACCCGCCCGGAGCTCTTCGAGCGACGCGCAAACTGGGGCAGCGGATCGCGCAGCTTCACGTCGCTGTCACTCGAGCCGCTTCCCGTCGCGGCCATGCGGAGCCTCCTGAGCGGCCTGGTCAGCGGCCTGCCGGAGGTTGCCGTGGA
>JANMPX010000142.1:0-13305 GCA_031370085.1 Chloroflexota bacterium
CAATGGAAAAGGCGATGCTGTCGTCGGTGAGCACGCCGGTGATGAGCAGCTTCTTTCCGTCGAGCAGCACGCGCCGGACCTCCGTTTCATTGCGAGCGATGACACCGCGCTGGGCGCCTTGTGTGCGGGCCCGATTGTAACGGTCGGGCCTGGCACCGATACTTGGCGCCCATGACGACCACCCTCCGCGAGCTCTTCCGCCACAACCGCTGGGCGAACGCACGCCTCCTCGAGGCGTGCCGCCCCCTGACCGACGAGCAGCGCGCCGCCACGGTGGAGGGCACCTACGGCGAGCTTGGCTACACGCTCACCCACCTTGTGCGGGCGGAAAGCTACTACCTGAAGCTGCTGACCGATTGGCAGCCGCCGGTGCGCTGGGAGATCCCCGGGCCATTCCCGGGGATCGATGCGCTGCTGGAGCGGGCTCGCTTCACCGGCGACCGCCTGGTCGAGATCGCCGATGAGATCGATGCCGACCGGCCGCTGCAGGTGGACGGGGAGCCGGTTCCCGCCTCGGTCGTCCTGGTCCAGGCCATCAACCACGCGACCGAGCACCGCGGCCACATCGCCACCATCCTGACCCAGATCGGCATCCAGCCGCCCGAGATGGATGGCTGGGCGCTCGTCAACCTCGCGGTCTGACGCGCCGATGATGGTCCACCTGTACGACTACGTGGTCCCCGTCGCGGACCCTGCAGCCGGCGTCGTGAGCCTGCGTGACGCCCTGGCTGACCTGGGCGAGGAGGACCGCAAGGGACTCCTTGGCGGCCTGTTCCGCACCGAGCGCATGCCCGGCACCATGGAGCGGCTCTCGACCCTGGTCAGCGACCTTGATGCCAGCTTCGCCGACCTGCTGACGCTGCTCGACAACGCATCTCGAGCACGGAGCTTCGTGGCGATCGACGAGGCGAAGGCCGTCCTGGACCGATACCTCCCCGCATCGGCCGTTGCCGGGACGCATGATTGGGACGTCGCCCGCCTGCATGAGCCGTACGGGGACGGGACTTACCACGGCAAGCTGCTCAAGCGGGTCCGCAAGCAGCTCAGATCGGTCGGCAGCCGCGAGGCGCTGACCACCCCGTTCCTGCTCCGACGCGAGTGGGGACGCTAGCCAGGTGAGCCGGCGAACGTCACGCCGCGGGCGCCCGTATCAGCCGTTGCCGCCGCGCCGAACGAACTGGGGCGCCCGCCTGGTGGTTCTCTTCGTCGCCTTCATTCTGGTCGCCGGCTTCGCGGTCCTGACCTTCGTCAAATGAACCAGGCGGCGACATGAGGCTCGACTTCTTCCGGCCTAAGCGCGTCCGCCTGCTTCACCCGGGTCGCGGCTATTCGAACGTCTTCGACGCCGCAATCCGGGAAGCGGGCGTAGGTGGCATCGACAGCTTGGATCTCCTGGTCGCGGCGCTGGACACAACCAAGGCAACGCGCGTGATCAAGGCGCTCGGGGCGGATTCTCGGGCGATCCAATCGGCAGCCCGTCGTGCGCGCACCGATCGAGATCCAGAACCGGGGCTGACCCCTGACGCCAAGGCCGTCGTCGAGGCGGTCGCACATCGGGCCGTGCTCGCCGGCTCGGACTCCAGCATCGCGGATCTCCTGGTGGCGCTTGCCGCTGCCAACTGCCTCGCTCAGCAGGTGCTTCAGGCTCATGGGATCGACGCCGTAAGGCTGGTCATTCAAGTCGAAGGACCGACGCCCACATGACGATCCGCGGAGCGGCGGCTTGCGGACAGAAGACCCTTCGTGCGTGAGCGCTTAGCGCCCCTGACCTGCCGAAAGACGCCTCCGGCGTCGCTTTAGTCGAGATTAAGCGGCTTGACCGTCATCACCTCGTCGACCCGCCCCTCCCACTCCGAACGCGGAGCGTCGCAGTACAGCTCGATCTCGTTGCCATCCGGATCGGCGGTGTAGAGCGAACGGCTGACCCCGTGGTCGACCGCTCCCCGGAGCAGGCCGCGGTCACGAAGCAGCGCATGCGCCGCGCGCACCGCGTCGAGATCGGCCAGCCGAATCGCCAGGTGGTACAGCCCCACCGATGCCGGGACCGGCGAGGGCGCCTGCTGCCCGACGCGAAGCAGCGCCAGGTCGTGGTGGTTCTCGCCGGTGGCGGTCAGGAAGATCATCACGTTGCTCATCTCGCTGACCACCCGAAAGCCGAGCAGGTCCCGGTAGAAGGCGAGCGATCGATCGAGGTCACGCACCTTGAGCACGACGTGGCCGATGCCGAGCGGCTCCAGCACCCCGAGACCTACGCGCCGACCGATGACGGCCGCGGGCGCCTCACGCGAAGTGGAGCGTGACGGTGACGACCCCCGCGCTGAGACCGCGATCGGTGACCGCCGCCCACGCCTCGGGCGACAGGTCGGCGACCCGCTGGTTGGCGGTGCCCCAGAAGCAGCCGCAGTAGTCGACGACCGGAAGCACCACGCATCGGTCCGCGCAGACGGTCACGAAGCGCGCCGCCGGTGGTGCGTCATAGTGGCCGCCCAATGCGCCGGGCAGTGCGACCACCGCCTGGCCGCGCCAGCCGGCAGAGCAGCAATACCAGGTTGCCTTTCCGGTGACCACGGTGCCGCCGGTCGGAGGCGGGACCACCTTTGCCGAGCTGGCCTTGCGGATGAGGGTCGCTTTCATCTCGATGACCGGGGGCGCCGCCAGGGTCACCGGGCTCAACTCCTCGGGGCCGATCGGCTGACCGACGGTCACCAGACTGCGGGAGGCCGACAGGCTGCGGCTGATCGGGCCGCGGTCGGTCAAGCGCGCCGGGCTATCGGCGATCGCCAGCAGGCGCTGCGCCTCGACCACCAGCGGCGACGCCGAGCGGGCGGTGAGCGGGCTCAGCAGGCCGATCGCCAAGGCGCCGGCGATGACGAGCACCGCGAAACGTCGGGGCTGGTCGGGCAATAGAATCCTCGCAAACGTGGGCACAACGCCGTCCCGCGGGGTGATGACCGGACCGCCGAAGGGACCGATCCCGCACGAAACAGTGCCTCACCCTACCATCCGAGGCGCGAACCTGTCGAGCGGAGGAGATCCGATGGCCACCAAACGCAACCACGCACACCGCAGCGGCGCGGTCGTCATGCGCGGCGCCGAGAAGCGGCCCACAGAGGACCAGCAGCTCCTCCAGGAGGGGCCCGACGGGACCGCCTTTCTGCGGACCGACAGCTGGCGCACCCTGAGGATCATGGGCGAGTTTGTCGAGGGGTTTGACGCGCTGGCAGCTGTCGGGCAGGCGGTCAGCGTCTTCGGCTCCGCCAGGATCCCGCGCGGTGACCCCTACTACCGCATGGCGCGCGCGCTGGCCCGCAAACTGGCGAAGCGTGGTTACGCCATCATCACCGGCGGGGGACCGGGGATCATGGAAGCCGCCAACCGCGGCGCACGCGAGGGCGGCGGCATATCAGTGGGCTGCAACATCGAGCTTCCGTTCGAGCAGGGGCTGAACGAATACGTCACGCTCGGAATGGAGTTCCGCTACTTCTTCGTGCGCAAGACGATGTTCGTCAAGTACGCGGAAGCGTTCTGCATCTTCCCCGGTGGCTTTGGCACGCTCGACGAGCTGTTCGAGGCTCTGACCCTGATCCAGACCGGCAAGGTGCAGCACTTCCCGGTGGTCCTCTTCGGCACGGCGTACTGGCGTGGGTTGATCGACTGGCTCTCCGCGGGCGTCCTGGCCGAGGGCAAGATCAGCAACCAGGACCTCACCCTGTTCACCGTGACCGATGACGTTGACGAGGCGGTCGACGTGATCATCGCCCACCACGACCTGCACGAAGCGGCGCGGGAGGCGCACGGGGAGCGATGAGGGTCGATGGCGGGCCCGACCGGATTCGAACCGGCGATCTCCAGCGTGACAGGCTGGCATGTTGGGCCGCTACACCACGGGCCCGCGGGAGCGACGGTGGCGGAGTATAGCAGGGGCACCCGCTAGCTTCAGTTCGGCGGCCTGGTTTCCCCGACAAGGCCCGCGACCACCAGCGCATAGGCGAGCGTTGCCAACAGCAGGCCCACGCTGGCGGGCAGCATCAGGATTGACGGCGCGCTGCCGGCAACGGCGCTCACCAGCGCCGCCACGCTGAAGGCAAACGCCAGCACCGCCATCCCGGCCCCCAGCGCCACCGCACCGGTCGCCGCCCTGCGCACGCTGAATCCAACGGCCGCCGCCGCCGCGAGGTGAAACCCGCCGAGGAGCGCCGTTCCGCAGCCGAGCGCCACCATCGCGCCACCCACCGCAGGAGTGTCGATGACCGAATCGGGGATCCGGCTGCTGACCAGCTCGGGGTACAGCAGGCCGGTGACGGCGACGCCGAGGCCCGCCAGGATCAAGAGCCCGCCCGACACCGCCAGGATCGCGATGGCAAGCCCGCGCAGGCGCGGCACGCGCCGTCCGTTGCGCCCGTCAGCGGTTGCTGCGGGCGAGGACGATCGTCGCGCCGCCGAATAGGACGAACACAACCGCCAGTGCTACGGCCAGGACGTTGTCGCGTCGTGGCGCCCCGACCAGCAGAGCCACGCCCACCGCAGCCAGCATGGCCGTCAGTGCCGCCAACAGGGTCGTGGCTCCTCGAGCGAATCGCAGATCAGCCAACAGCGCCGCCGCCGCGGCGACCAGGCCGCCCGCAAGAACCAGCAGCCCGATACCACCGAGCACCTGTGGTGTGCCCAGCGCAGCAACGTTCGGCGGGGTGTCGCCGGCGTAGGTGGATCCGATCGTCAGACCGGCCACAACCATCGCCAGCGCCGCGATGAAGATCGCCATGCCGCCGACCGCGCAGATCAGCATCGCGACGCTGGCAGGCTCCCCGAGGTGCTCGGGGGCGAGGGAGTGCGACCGACCACGCGGCGCAGTGATCGCGCCCTGACGCGATGCGGGGCTGCCGATCTTCCTACTCGTCATGGGCCCGGATTGTAGGGGACTGCCACGACAGGCACCACCGTATACTCGGTCCCGTGCCGTTCGAGCTGCCAGCGGACCCACGCACTTCACGCCGTGCTCGGGCATGGCGATGGGTCTCGACCACCCTGGTCGTCATCCTCGTCATGGCCGTCGGCTATCTCGGCTATGTCGGCTACGAGGGGTCTCGACAGGTCGTGAGCGTCGCCAACCCGTCGACCAACTGCGAGACTCCGATGAGCGCGTACGGCTGGAGCTACCAGGCGGTCAACTACCCGGAGGCCTATGACTTTGCCGCGGCCGAACTTCCCGATCGCGCGCACTGTCCGCGCCAGCCCTCGACCGCCGGCACCGAAATCGTGACCCCCGACGGCATTCGCATCGCCGCGTGGTACATACCGGGGAGCCACCCGTCTGGCCCAGACGGCACGACCGTGGTCATCGCCCACGGCCACAGCAGCAACAAGAGCGACATGCTGCCCTGGGCAAAGGTGCTGCACGATACGTACAACATCGTGATGTTCGACTTCCGAGCCCATGGCCAGAGCTCTGGCGAGCAAAGCACGGTGGGGGTGCGGGAGCAGGCGGATCTGCGTGCGGTGATCGACTGGGTCGAGGAGACCCACAAGCCGGCGCATCTCGCCGTCCTGGGCCTCTCGATGGGCGGGGCGGCTGCTGCCGGCGAGGCAGCCGCTGATCCGCGCGTGGAAGCGCTGATCCTCGATTCGACCCACGCCACACTGGCAAACGCCCTGCAGGCACGCCTGCAACGCGATGGCTACCAGCTCGCATTGCCGGGCGCCTGGTCGATCCTGCTCGGTGGTCTGCTGCGCACCGGGGAGGACATGAGCTCGGCCGATCCCCTGCAGGCGGTTGGGCACTACGGTGAGCGGCCGCTGCTCATCATCACCAGCGGCCGGGACAATGCGATCGGCGGCAGCGATGGCGAGTCGCTGCGGACCGCTGCCGAGGCTGGGCATGCCACGGTCGAGCTGGACGCGTGCGCGGCGGCGGGGCACGCCGAGTCGATCAACGCCTGCGCAGCCGACTACCCCGGCTGGGTGCTAGCCTTCCTGGCGCGGTCGATCCCTGCCACCAGCTGACCGCCCCGGAGAGCCATGATCCCGAGTCTCCTGATCCGTTACGTGCTCGTCGGCGTGCTGGTCGGCGCGACGGTGGCCGGTTGCGCCACCACTCTACCGAGCGCTTCGACCGGCATCTGTCCGACGGCGGCTCCGACCGCCGCCGAGGCGAGCGCCATCAATGCCCGCGCAGCTCGAGCGGTGGTGACCACCAGCCTGGGATTCTTCACCATCGAGCTGTACCCGCAGGCGGCGCCGATCGCCACGGCCAACTTCGTGGCACTCGCGCGCTGCGGCTACTACAGCCGGATCACCTTCCATCGCGTGATCGCCGGCTTCGTCGCCCAGGCCGGCGACCCCCAGACCAGGACGCTCGAGGGCGAATTCGATACCCTCGGTAGCGGGGGCCCGGGATATGCCTTCGCCATCGAGCCGCCGGCGGACGGCTACAACTACGATCAGTACGTGGTGGCGATGGGCCACTCCGCCCAACCTGACTCGAACGGAAGCCAGTTCTTCATCGATCTGGCCGACCTCGACGGGCAGCTCGCACGCTCGTACACCATCTTCGGCAAGGTGGTGGCCGGCACTGGAGTCATCGACGCCATCGGAGCCGTGGCGACAACCGGGAAGGATGTTCCCCTGCAGGCGGTCATCATCAGCTCCGTGGTCATCGAATCGGGCAGTTGACGCTCGAAATCGGTGGAATCCCGCTTCAAAATGTAAACGATTCTTAGTCCCGGACCGTTGACCGAAAGCCGACCTCTCGGGTATCCTTTCGGTGCTGTTCGCACAGCGATTCACCACTGATCGCAAGGCCATGGGTAGGTTTGGGTAAGGGTAGAGCGGGAAACCGCTCGTGAAAGATGCCCTTGCGGTTAGCGAATCCGGCAGCAAACGGAAGGCCCCTCTTCGGAGGGGCCTTCTCCTTTCCACCGAGCCCCGACTGCGGCTGCCAGAACCGGCCGATTCGCGGTCGGGTTAGCTATGCCGTGAACGTGGCGGAGCGAAGACCTGCTCCGCCACCGTGGCAACTGTCCAGTCAATCCAGTCTGCGTGCGTCCAGGCGAAGTCGTGTACCAGGACGCGGTAGATGTCCATGCCGACATAGAGCAGGAGGAGATCCGTCGCCCGTTCCGGGGTCATGCCCGCTCGCAGGGGGGACTTGGGCTGCAAGAGCCCGAGCATGGCGCGGTATCCCTCGGCGCGCCACCGCTCGTGGAATGCCCGAACCCTCGCAGTGTCGGGGTCGCTCCCGGCGCTTGCTCGTACAACGGTGTCGAGGGGCGTCGCCCGAGTGAGTATCGTGCCGACGCCGTCCACCAGATGCCGCAGGGCTTCAACGATGTCCGGCTCGGCGGTCATCTTCACGTACCACGGTTGCTTCTCCGGAGGCAAAGGTTCGTCCTTGCCCAGGACGGCAAAGTCGTAGGCGCGACTCAGCACCTCGCTCTTTGTGTGGAACGTGAAGTACACCGTCTGCACCGCGACGCCGGCCGCCTCGGCGATGTCCACCATGGTCGTGCCGGCATAGCCGCGCTCGCAGAACAGCGTGTAAGCCGCCTTGATGATACGGAGCCGCGTCGCCCGAGCGCGGTCGCGGCGCGTTGGCTTGAGCGCAGAAGAGGCATTGACGGGGGACATGGCGGCTGCCATTGTATTGGAGTCGATCACTAGTGACACACTCTAGTGACCATCTCTCATGAATTTGGCGGCCAGGACATGCTCCACTCGCCATTTCTGTTTCTCCACATCCTCACGATGTTCGCCATCGCGGCATTCCACTCCGGACCCCAGATCCTGGCCCTTGCGGCGGCGCGCACCGGCCAGAACGGGGCCCTGGGTCCGATCGCCAGCCTGTACGAGCGAACCGGGCGCGCCGTCCCACCGTTGGGGATCCTGGGTGCAGTGTTCGGGGTCGCCACCGGTCTGACCGGCGGGTTCAACCTCCTCGCCCCATGGCTGCTGATTGCCTATGGGCTGTTTGGGCTGCTGGTCGTCTTCGGCGGGGTGGTCAGTTACCCGTACATCGTGCGTGTCGGCGAAGCGGCACGAGACGATCGGCCGAACCTGCAGGAGTTGATCGGTCGCCGGCTTACGCTGATCGTGGCGAGCGACGCCCTGATTCTGGCCCTCATCATCGCGGACATGGTGGTGAAGCCATTCGCATGAGGCAAGGAGGGCCTCTGCCCACCGCCGCGATTCAACGGAGGAAAGGGTGATCTGGCTTCAACGGCGTGCGTGGGCGCTGCTGCTGCCGATGACCGTGCTCGTCGCAGTCATCGGCCTCTGGCCCCTCATCCTCGGCATCAAGGAGGACGCGAGCATCAGGCTGGGAATCACCGGGATGACGGCCTCGGAACTCGAGGCCGCGAGCGCGCAAGGCTATCGCCTCCTGGATTTCGAGGTCCGCAGCGGCGGCATGGCGCTGATCGTGATCGGCACATTGCTGAGCGCTGTCCTGCTCGGTGCGTTCCGGCAGGACCGGCCGTGGGCCTGGTGGGTGATGTGGGTCTTGCCCATCTGGGGGGCGTCGACCTTTGGACTTATTCTCGCCATCGGCGTAGCACCGGGTCAGGCTCCGCCGTGGCCGATGATTTCGGGACCCATCTTCGCCGTGTTTTCGGCGTCGCTGCTTCTCGTCAGCGCGCCGCAGTTCTTTGGGCGCCAAACGGCCCATTAGCTCGGGTAGGAGCATCACCGGATCCACGCCGTCGTCGCCGCCAATGCGATCCACGAGAAGATCGGCCTCTATCGCCTCGTCACCGGCCGAGCCGGGGTATCATTTCGGTCTGGCGAAGCGACCGAACGGTTGTTTCCACGTTCCGATCGAGCGTCGGCCTCTGATTCCCCGCTCCATCGAGAGCGAAGACCATCGTGCGCCTGTAGCTCAGTGGATAGAGCGTCGGCCTCCGGAGCCGAAGGTCGCAGGTTCGAATCCTGTCGGGCGCGCCAAGCCCTCGCGCCCTTGCATCGGTCATCATCGGGCCATGCCGGAGCTGATCCGCAATGACCGTGTCGCACGCGAGGCCGACGAGGAGCGCCTGTCTCCCGCCGCCACCCGCTCAACTGCCAGCCGCGGACGGGTTCGATCGGAGGAGCCGGATCGGTATCGCACCTCGTTCGAGAGGGACCGAGACCGGATCATCCACTCCAAGGCCTTCCGACGGCTGAAGCACAAGACGCAGGTCTTCCTGAATCCGGAGGGCGACCACTTCGTCACGCGGCTGACCCACACCCTCGAGGTCGCCCAGATTGCCCGCGCACTGGCGAACGGGCTTTCGCTCAACGAGCCGTTGGCCGAGGCGATCGCTCTGGGCCACGACGTCGGTCATACACCCTTTGGCCATACAGGCGAGGCGGCGCTGTCACCCTACTTCCCGCCTGATGGCTGGCACCACGCTGCTCAGAGCGTGCGCGTCTACGAGGTGCTCGAGGATCTGAACCTGACCTGGGAGGTCCGCGACGGGATCCGCGCCCACTCGTGGAAGATCAACCCGCCGCCGACCACCCCCGAGTCGTTCTGCGTTCGCTACGCGGACCGGATCGCCTACCTGAGCCACGACGCGCTCGACGCGATCCGGGCCGGCGTCCTTGCGCCGAACTCATTCCCGGCCGGGGTGCTGAAGCGGTTCGGGGAGCCGGGCCGCGCCTGGATCGGCGAGATGATCGAGGCCGTCATCGAACGCTCGGTGGAGCGCGGCGCGGTCGAGATGGATGAACCGACCCTGGCGGTCATGAACGAACTGCGCGACTTCATGTTCGCGCTGGTCTACTTCGATCCGTCGCTGCTGCGCGAGCAGCGCGCCGCGATCGGCGTCATCACCGACCTGGTCGAGTACCACCTCGCTCATCCCGACGAGCTGCCGGACGGCTACGCCGCCAATGATTCACCGGTGATCGTGCGGGTGACCGACTACGTGGCCGGCATGACCGACCGATTCGCACTCGCCTCCCACCAGAGGCTGATGGTCCGCCCCTAGGTCGCGACGGCGGTCAGCTCGCCGCGATATTCCTGGAAGGTGCCGTCGTCGCAGTCGAGGATGATCTGCTGCGGTCTTCCCTGGTCTGCTGCCGCCAGACTTCCTCCTGCCGGCACGCTGCCGGGAGGACCCCAGACGCGGCGGGTGGTCAGACCGATGAAGGTCGAGCCGATCTCGACCGGCCGACCGCCATCGGCGAAGGTCGGCTGGCGTGCGGGATCGCCTGCGGGCAGGTAGGAGGCCGCGCCCCATTGGAGACGATCCGGGCAGCCATCCAGCTTGCTGAAGGCCATCGACATGCCCAGCAGCCCGATTCCGACGAAGAGGAGCGCCGCCAGCGCCCCGCAGCCGACCGCGCGCCAGTTCACGAACGCACGATCTCGAATCGATGGAGCATGCCGGAGGCAGGACCGATTGCTGCCTCCACGCGCTCGACCGCTGCTGCCGGCGGTCCGAGCCGCAGCAGCCCCTCAAACTCGGCGATGGCGTCAGCCGGCCCTTCGGCCACGACCTCCACCGACCGCTCGTCGGGCGCATTGACAACCCAGCCGACGAGGTTGCGCGACCGTGCCTGGCTCTGCACCCACCAGCGGAAGCCGACCCCCTGGACCCGCCCCTGGACCGTGGCGGTAAGGCGGATCGTTTCGGCAGGGCCTCTGCGCTCCACGTTGGCGCTCACCGGCGTGACGAGGCCGGCACCCGTGGCCAGGCCAGCATGGCCACCTCGAGTGCGAGGCGCGGCGATGCGTTCTGCGCGAGCCCGTCCCGTACCCGCCGCAACACGGTGACAAACGCGCGCAGGGTCCTCGGGTCGATGGCTTCGGCCACGCGTTCCTGGCCGCCGAGCAGGTGCGCGGCAGGCGTGAGATCGCCCTTGCCGGCCCCGATCAGAAGCAGGTCGCGGGCCAGGTCCAGCCAGGCGTCAGCCACGAGCATGGCCGCCTCTCGCTGGACCGAGGTCGCGGGCCGGATTGCCTCCTCCGCCGATGCCTCGACGCCGTCTGCGGCCAGCTCGGCGCTTGCCTCGGCGCGAAATCGCGAGGCCCAGTCAAGCAGCTCCCGGACCGAGCCGAAGCGGTCCGCGCGACCCCGATCCAGCATCACCAGCAGCTCGGACTGGGTCCGCCGCCGCCATTCGAGCAGCGCGGAATTCCCGACATAGGCGACGGCGGTACCGGCCATCCCGCCCGAGACGCGGGCCAGCGCCTCGGCCTGGTCCTGCGGCAGGCGATGGTTGTCGAGCAGCCACGCAACCAGCTCGGCATGCGGAACCGCGCCGATTCGCAACGGCTGACTTCGCGAACGAATGGTGGAGAGCAGGGCCGACGCGTCGTCGGCAACCAGGATGTACATGTGGCGGCCGGTCGGCTCCTCGAGCGCCTTCAGCAGAGCGTTCTGGATCGGCTCGCCGGCGCGGTCGACACCGTCGATCAGGAGTACGCGCAGTTCACCGGCGATCGGGGCTCCCGCGCTCTCGCCGAGCCAGCGGCGTGCCGCGGCGACGATGCTCTCTCCTCCGGAGCGACCCTCCCGCCAGCGTTCCGGCGACCCGACCACCAGGTCCGGATGCGAGCGGGCACGGGCCGTCCGGCAGGCAGCGCATGCGTTGCAGGGCCGCCGCCCTGGGTCCGGATCGGTACAGAAGGCGAGCGCTAACAGATCGTCCACGAAGGCATCCTTGCCCGCCCCAGCCGGCCCGTGGACCAACAGCGTCCGCTGCAGCCGGCCGGAGGCGGCCGAACGCAGGGCAATCGCCCTAGCGGTGGCCTGCCCGACACTGAGGAAGCCGCTCGCGGGTGCCGTGTCGATCATCGAGGGGAGTATCGCATCGGGCCGATTAAGGGGGCGCTAACGGGGGCGCGACCCGCTCGATGCATGCTGCCGACGCGTGCTCCGCCACGCCGTCCCGGGCACCCGCGCGGCGGCCGGCCGGCAACCGGACCCGCCTTGAGGAAAAGAGGGCGGCGGGCGGAGCGCCAGCCTCCGCCCTATACTCAGACCATCCGCCCTGAACGTGAAACACAAGGAGGATGCCATGAGTGATCAGGCATCGAGATCGGTCAAAGAGCTCGTCGATCGAGTCCTGGAAGCCAAGACCCAAGAGCAGATTGCGCAGCGCGCCCGCGAACTGGCCGCCGTGCTCGGAGAGGTTGCTGGCAGCGCCTCACAGCGTGCCAGCGAGGCGTGGCGTGAGTCCGCTCCGTTGCGCGAGGATGCCTCCCGGACCGTGGGTGACGCTGGGCGCAAGGCCGCCGCATGGAGCGCGCAGACCCTGCAGCACGACGTCGCCCCAGCGCTGAAGCGCCTCTTGAGCAGTCGCACCGCGCTGATGGGAGCCGCAGGCGCCGTGGCGCCGACCGTGGCCAAGCTCCGAGGCAAGGAACGCCGCGAGGCCCGCCACTGGGGCTCGTTCTTCGTCGGGCTGCTGGTCGGGGCTGCCGCCGGGGTGGTCGCGGCACTGCTGTCGGCCCCGAAGGCCGGACGCCAGATCCGCGATGACCTTGCCGTCACCGCGCGCGAAGCAGCGGGCCGCGCCCGAGAGGCCGCCAACCAGGCCCGCGAGGCGGCAGCCAATGCGGGTGACTGGATGCCCATCTTCCAGCGCTCGACGCCGGAGGCGGTCGCAACCATGACAACCCCTGCAGTCGAGGAGATCAGCAGTGGGCCGTCGCGCAAGACGAAGATCCGCTCGACGCCGGAAGCGGCCGACACGGTCGAGTAGACCGGCTCCCCGCCCAACGATGAAGGCCGGCCCCAACGGGCCGGCCTTCGCGTATGACTGACCCCGTGCGATCAGCTCTTGGGGGTACGCGCGGTGCGGAACCTCTGCCAGATTCCCTCGGCATCGCCCTCCCCGCTTGCGGTTGACTCCGCTGACGCGGGGGCAGCCGTCTTGCTGGCCGCACGGGACGCACGCCGGGGCTTGGCGGCCGAACCGGCTTCCGCGGCTGCTGGCGCCTCGGCGGGGGTCACCTTTGGGCGACGGCTGCGAGGAGTGCTCCGCGTCGCCTTGGCAGGCTCGGCCATCCTTTCCGTGGCGGCCTTCGGCGACCGAGCAGGACGCGCTCGTCCTGACGGCGCGCCAGCCGTGGCGAGTGCGTCCGCGGCGGCAGGAGATGCCGCCTTTGGCGTCCGCCCGCGGGGAGGCTTGGGTGCGATCCCCGCCGCCGCGTCGTCGTTCAGATCCGAGCTCGCGGCGATCGGAGCCGATTCGGTGAGCAGGCCGAGTTCGGCCAGCGTGGCAGAGTCCGCCTCCTCGAAGGTGTACTCACGCGGTTCGCTCAACTCCCCGATCTCCGATGCGTCGTCAGCATCGACCCAGGCGGTCTCACCGGCTGGCGCG
>JANMPX010000167.1:0-1810 GCA_031370085.1 Chloroflexota bacterium
CAGAGCCCGGCACAGCTCAGCTTCCCGGCCGGGGCAGGAGGACTCTCGACCCTGCGGCTGGTATGCACGTTCAGCGCAGGCCTGCCGGCCGGCGGTGGCACGCGAACGGTCGACGTGGCCGATCCCATCGACGACGGCCACGTCGGCTGGCACGAGGTCACGATCGCGGGTGAATCCGGCGTGGTCATTTCGACCTCGGATGTTCCGAGCATCAGCCCATCGGGTGAGCTCACGAAGTACCCGATCGACGCGCTGCAGACACCGCCCGACGTGCGCGCCGGCGCAGCGACCTTCCGTATCTCCGCAGGCGCCTCCGGCCAGGCGGCGGTGGCCGCCCCCGCAGCACCAACCCGGCGCGTGACCGCCAACGACCCGCTCGCTAGCCTTGTGGGCGGCAACTTGACCCCGCTGGCCGCCGCGAGTGCACTGCTGCTGGCGATCGCGCTGGGCGCCGGCCACGCCGTCTCGCCCGGTCACGGCAAGACCCTGGTGGCCGCGTACCTGATCGGCTCTCGGGGATCCGTGCGGCACGCCGCCACGCTCGGCCTGACCGTGGCAGTCACCCACACTGCCGGGGTCTTCCTGCTGGGCGCCGCCACGCTGCTGATCGGTCAATTCCTGGTCCCCGAGCGGGTCATCGAGTGGCTCTCGCTCGGCTCCGGGGCCGTCGTAGTGATGCTCGGGGCAGGGCTCGTATTCCGCGCGGTGCGAGGTGGTCGGGGCCAATCGGCGCATACCCACGAACACGGGAACGAGCACGGGCACGAGCACGAGCACCCGCATCCTCACTCGCATTCGCACGAGTCCCACCCCGGGGTTGAGCTTCGTCGAAGAAATGTCGTCGCGCTGGGCCTGGCCGGCGGGATGGTGCCGAGCGCATCCGCCCTTATCGTCCTGCTGGTGGCGATCACCAGCGGCCGCCTGATCTTTGGGATGCTGCTGATCGTGGCCTTCGGGGCAGGGATGGCGCTCGTCCTCGGCGGATTGGCAGTCGCCGCCACCCTGCTGCGCGGCGCTGTGCGGGCACCCACCGGGATGGCAGCGCACCCGTTCGCGCGGCGGATGGCCAGAAGCGTTCCCCTGGTGTCGGGGATCGCGGTGCTGGTCGCCGGACTGAGCGTCACGATCGGCGCACTGGCCCGCTTCGCCTGAGCCGTGCCGCTCATGGGGCAGGCGGTATAGTGCGCCGCACTACGCAGCCTCCTGGGTTGAGCCGGACGCACGAAGAGGGCAGCATCGGCATGGATATCCAGCTCGCGGACCAGCACATCTTTCGCCTCGATGACCGGCTCACCCCCGAAGAGATCCGCCAGCGAGCCATGGATCGTCGCACCGGAGCGTTCGGTGGTGGGCTCGGAGGCTTGCTCCAGCGACCGAAGGCCGACGATATCGAGCTGGTCGACAGCCAGCGACGGCTGGAACCGTTCTGGCACGTCGCCTGCAGCGCCCGATACGTGTACGACCGCTCGCGTGACTACAGCGTGCCGGCCAACGGCCCCCAGGTGCGCGAGGTCACGGTCAACGGGGAGACCTATCCGGTGAGCCCGGGCGGGTCATTCGTCATTCCCACGGTTGAGCATTGCCGCGAGGAGTTCCGCCAGGCTCTGTTCCTCGATGGCGTGACAGGTGCCCCGGTGGCGGACGCCGCCAGCATCATCAGCGGCCAGCGACACGAGGTCGCCGATCTGGCTGATCTGGCCGCCGAGAGCGACATCGTTGTGCCGCCCGAGCAGCGCGCCTCGTTCGTCGTGCGCCAGCTGCTCACCGGCATGCTCAAGCCGGTGCAGGCCGACTCCGTCACGGAGGAGTC
>JANMPX010000192.1:0-1855 GCA_031370085.1 Chloroflexota bacterium
GCAGCTCTCCGAGGAGCAGGGACGCACGATCCGGCCACGTCTGTCGCTCGGCTGGCTCCTGCTGCGGACCACCCGACTGCCGTTCCTGTCCGCCACCCTGGTGCCGGTCCTGCTGGGGATCGCGGTGGCCGCGCGCCACGGGGATTTCAACTGGTGGCTGGCGCTGGTCACCATCATCGGCGGTTCGTTCGCCCACCTGGGCATCAACGTCAGCAACGACATCTTCGACACCATGTCAGGCGCCGATGAGGCGAATGTCAACCCGACACAGTTCAGCGGCGGCTCGCGAGTCCTCTTCTACGACCTGCTCACGCTGCGCCAGCTGGTGGCGCTGGCGCTGGGGCTGTTCGGTGCCGCCGCCGCCATCGGCCTCTACCTCGTCTGGGCGACCGCCTCGCAGACTTTGCTCTGGATCGGCGTGGCCGGGATCGTGCTGGGAATCGCCTACACCGCCCCGCCGCTCAAACTGGTCTACCGAGGGCTCGGCGAGATCGCCGTGGCGATCGGCTTCGGGCCGATCATGCTGCTCGGCGCCTACGTGGTGCAGACCGGCTCGCTGAGCTGGGAGGCAGCGCTGGCATCGGTGCCGGTGGCGATCCTGGTGGCCCTGATCCTGTACGTCAACGAGATCCCCGACCGCGTCGGTGACGCGGCCGCCGGCAAGCGAACCCTCCCGGTCCAGCTGCCGCAGGGGGTGGTCACCGGCGTGTACTTCGTTGCCGCGCTCATCGCGTTCGCAACCGTCATCGGCGGCGTGATCGGCGGGCTCCTGCCGGTGCCGACCTTGCTTGCCCTGGTGACGGCGCCGCTCGCCTGGCGGGTCCACGGCGGGATCCGGCAGTTCTACTCGCAGCCGTACGCGCTGATGGGTTTCATGGGGATCAACGTCAACCTGCACCTGTACGTCGGTGGGCTGCTGCTGGCGGGCTACCTGATCACCATCATCCTCGGGGCGATCAGCTAACCGACCCCGTCGCGGCCCACACTCACGGCGGCTACCATGCCGAGATTCGCCTTCCGGCCCGGTGGCCCCGGACCGGGGGCGCCCATGGAGGTGCGGGATGGACCGCGACTCGGCGACAGTGGTCTTCTTCCCGGAGGGTGCCTACGGCCCGACCAACAACTGCGTGGGCATCGGTGACGTTCTGCGCCGCCGTGGCCATCGCGTCGTGTTCGTGGTCGAGGAATCGTTCGCCGGACGAATGGAGGCGCAGGGCTTCGAAGAGCGGTTGATGCGCCTGGGGCCGCCATCCGCCGAGCCGGAGGTCCCGGGGCAGTTCTGGAAGGATTTCATCCGCGATACCGCTCCCGAGTTCCGCCGTCCCACCATCGAGCAGCTCGGCAGCTTCATCGCCCCCACCTGGGAGGCGCTGATCGACGGGTCGATGTACGTGGAGCCTCGCCTGCGCGAGCTATTCGACGAGGTCGCTCCGGACGTGATCGTCGAGGACAACGTCTGCTCATTCGCGGCCGTGATGACGGCCGGTGTTCCGTGGGTGCGCATCATGTCCTGCAACCCCGCGGAGATGAAGGACCCCGCCGTCCCTCCCACCTTCTCCGGGTACCCGACCGCTGACCGTGCCGGCTGGCCCGCTTTCCGGGCGGAGTACGAGCGCACGCATCGGACGATGTGGGCGGCATTCAACGGCTTCATGCTCGACGCCGGGGCGCCACCGCTGCCGGACCTGGAGTTCATCCACCAGTCACCGTATCTCAACCTGGCGCTCTACCCGTCCGAGATGGACTACGCGCGCCAGGTCCCGCTGCCTCCCACCTGGCACCGCCTCGACGCGTGCGTGCGCGATACCGACGAGGAGTTCGTGCTGCCGGACGAGTTCGCGGCCCACCCGGGGCG
>JANMPX010000210.1:0-7767 GCA_031370085.1 Chloroflexota bacterium
CCGCCATGCACTACGGCGTGATGAGCATCCCCACCGTGGCCTACTTTGCGCCAGGGGAAGCGCCGCGAGCGGCGGTGGGCTTCCGGCCCGCCGAGCAGCTCGAGGAGGCCTTTGGCCTGGCGGCCCTCGAGAAGAAGACCGCCTGAGTCGCCGATCGGTTGCGAACGAGCCCGCCGGCACCGGCGGGCTCGTTCCCTGTCTTGGCGCCCGCGACTATGCTGAGATCCTGATGATGCCGGCGCGGCGCCGCCTGGCCGCAGTAGTGGCGGCAGCGACCCTGGTCCTGCTGGCGATTGCGCCCACCGCACTGCCCGCAGGCCACGTGGCGCGCGCCGCGGACCGTGGCCTGGTGATGGTCGCACAGACCGTCTACGTAGCCTTCCCCGACCAGGCGAAGGTCCACGTCACCATTGACGCAACCGTCACCTCGTACACGCCCAACACCGCCACCAGCCTGGTCTACTACACGGCCACCAGCCTCGGCGTACAGCTCGGTGCCACCAATTTCGCGGCGGTTTCCGGAGCGCGACGGCTCCGGGCGGGCGTGGTCAAGACCACCGCTGACTACCTGGCGGTCAAGGTCACCTTCGGGCAGGATGTCGGTTACCGGCAGTCCTACGATTTCCGACTCAGCTTCGACCTGCCAGATCCGGGAGGGGCGCCGGATCGCGATGTGCGCATCGGGCGGAGCATCGTGGCCTTCCCGGTCTGGGCGTTTGGCAGCGAAGGCGAGCCGGGCAGCAGCGTGCGGGTGATCCTGCCGCCGGGCTTCACCCCCGACGTGCAGGGCGATCCGCTTGCGTCGGCAAAGACCGACGATGGCGGGACACTGCTGTCGGCCAGCTCCATCCCGGACCCGTTCGCCTTTTCCGCGTACCTCTCAGCCGACCGGCCGGGCGCGTTCGCCGAGATCCGTTTCCAGGTCGGGGTCGGAGGCCGCAGTGCGCCGCTATGGGTCCGGGCCTGGGAGGACGACGCGGATTGGGGCGCGCGCCTCAAGGACCTGATGACGAAGGGTCTCCCCGCCCTCCAGGAGCTGATCGGACTGCGCTATCCGGTGGTGGGCACCCTCAAGGTGGAGGAGGCAGCCACCAGCCGTCTCGGGGAATACGCCGGCATCTACAACTCCAGCACCGAGCTGATCCGGGTCCGCTACGACGCCGATGCCTACGTCGCCCTGCACGAGGCGGCGCACGTCTGGTTCAACCAGAACCTGCTGCAGGATCGATGGATCGGTGAGGCCTGGGCCGAGTTCTACGGGGTCCAGGCCGGGACGGCGATCGGCGCAAAGGGGGCCGCATTCGACCTCACCGATGCGCTGCTCGCCAACAAGATCGCGCTCAACGACTGGGGCGCGCTCGGCAGCGTGGACCTGGGGATCGAGGACTACGCCTACGGGGCCAGCTACCACCTCGCCCTGCTGATCTTCGAGCGCACCGATCTCGAAGGGTTGCGACGGGTGTGGAGCGCCGTCGACGACGCCGAGATGTCGTACCAGCCGCTGCACGCCGATGGGGCACCGCGCAAGGGAGTCCCCGCCCTCCAGCCTGGCTGGCAGCAGCTGCTCGATCTGCTGGACGAGCGAACCGGCGCGGCGTACGACGACCTGTGGCTGGAATGGGTGGCGGATGCAGCACAGCAGCCGCTCCTCACCGAGCGCAGCACGGCACGCGAGCATTACCTGGCGGCGGCGGGCATGGCGTCACCGTGGGAGCTGCCCCAGCGCATTCGCGTCGACATGGGGGCGTGGAAGTTCGACGAGGCGGAAAAGGAGATGACGATCGCCAGCGACGTGCTCGCCGAGCGAGGCCGCATCGCGTCGGAAGCTGGGGCGATCGGCTTGAGCGCCCCGGCAACCCTGCGCGAAACCTTCGAACGGACTGATGCGGCGGCACTGGATGCTGCCGTACACGAGGCGAAGGACGAACTGGCGAGCCTCGACCATCTCGGAAAAGCCTCCCGCGCGCTGGCGGATCACCCGGACCTGGTGGAATCCATCGGGTTGATCGGAGCCGATCCCTCGGCGGACCTGACCAGGGCCGGCACAGCCTTCGAGTCCGGCGACCAGGCGGCCGCGGTGACGGCTGCGGATCGTGCCACCAGCATGCGTGCGGGAGCGGCATCGGCCGGTCAGCTGCGGGCCGCCTCAACCGGTGGCGTGATGGTGCTGGCTGGCGGAACGTTGCTCGTGATTCGCGGCCGACGAAGACGCGCCGCGTCCGCGGCTGCGGTGTCCGCCCCGGCCGATCCGCCAGATCCCCAGGCCAGCTGACCTTCAGCCAAACAGGCGGTCACCGCACGCGACGGGCCGAAGCGGGTACCCTTCCGCACCTGTGAACCGATCGATCCGAGCCGTCCTCTTCGGCACCTTCACGCTCCGCTTTTCCACCGGCCTGACCGGCGGGCTGTTCCTGTACTACGTGGCCGCGCTACCCAAGCATGGCGGGCCCGAGGTCGGCTCCTTCCTGGTCGGCCTGCTGACCGCCACCTACTTCATCGCCGAGCTGATGCTGTCGCCGTTCTTCGGGGTGCTGGCCGATCGCCTCGGCGCTCACCGGGTGATGCAGTGGGGACCGGTCTTCGGCGCGGTGGCGGTGATCCTCACCGCGATCACCACCAACCTGTTCCTGCTCGGAAGCACCCGATTCCTCGAGGGGGCGGCGGCGGGCGCCAGCATTCCTTCGATCCTGGGCTACATCGCGGTCGCCACCAGCCGCGACGAGGCGCTCCGCGGACGAACGGTGGCGCGCTTCGAGGCGGCCACCCTCGCCGGCCTGGGCCTTGGCATCGTGGCCGCAGGCCCGCTGTGGGAGACGATGGCGCGCAGCGCCTTCCTGCTGAATGCGGTCATCTACGGGGTCTCGTTCAGCATCTACCGCTGGGGCGTCGCCGACGTGGCCACCCACATCGAAGTGCCGGTGACCCCCGTGCACTCGGCTGAGCTGCGGCCACCGGGATTTGATTTCGCCCGTTATCGGCGTGTCTTCAGCAGTGCGCGCGTCTGGCTGCTCGCTCCGACCTGGATCGCGCTCAATGCGGTGCTCGGCTCGTGGACGACCCAATCGGTCTTCCAGCTGGTCAAGGAACGGTCGCCGCGCTTCGCCGACCAGCTGCTGATGGGCGGCTTCGGGCCGACCCAGGTCAGCATCGGGATGGGGGTGGCTCTGCTCGTCTTCTTCGGCGGCCTGCTGTATTGGGGCAACCGATTCAAGCGCTATCGGCGCACCACCATCATCGCGGTCGGGATCGTCGGCGGCCTGGCCATGATGGGCGCCGTCTTCGGGCTGAACCACTCCCAGGCGGCGGGGGTGCTACTGCAGGTGCCGCTGGCGGCGCTCATGCTGGGCGGCCTGTTCGTGATGGCCGGCGCCACGCCCGCCGCGCTGGGCCTGCTGGCCGACATCAGCGAAGCGCATCCGGCCGATCGCGGGGCGATCATGGGGCTCTATTCGGTCTTCCTGGCGCTCGGTCAGATCACCGGAGCTCTGACCGGCGGGGCGGCCGCTGCATGGCACGGCATCGATGGCATGCTGCTCGTGTCGCTGGGCCTGTTGCTGTTCGCCCTCCTGCCGCTCAACGGGCTGCGCTCGAGCGAGCACCTGGTCGGCTTGGCCGATGGAGATGACGGAACCATCCCCGCCACCGGCTAGAATCAGCGCTCCATGCGCCTCTCCAAGCTCTTCTTCGCCTCGCTCCGCGACAATCCGGCCGACGCCGAGATGGTCTCGCACCAGCTCCTGGTGCGCGCCGGCTATGTCCGGCAGCTGGGCGCCGGGATCTACTCCCTGCTGCCGCTCGGGTTCCGCGTCAGCCAGCGCATCGAGCAGGTGATTCGCGAGGAGATGGACCGCATCGGCGGGCAGGAGATGGAGATGCCGGTCGTCCATCCGGCGGACCTGTGGCGCGAAAGCGGGCGCTACGCCAAGATCGGCCCCGAGATGGTGCGCTTCAAGGACCGATCCGGGCGCGACATGGTGCTGGCCATGACCCACGAGGAGGTGGTCGCCGATCTGCTGCGCGACCTGGTCAAGAGCTACCGCCAGCTGCCGGCCATCGTCTACCACTTCCAGACCAAGTTCCGCGACGAGCCGCGCTCCCGCGGCGGCCTGATCCGGGTCCGCGAGTTCGTCATGAAGGACTCCTACACGCTCGACCCCGATGCCGAGGCGCTTGATCGGTCGTACCAGCTCCATTACGAGGCGTACGAGAAGATCTTCAGCCGCCTCGGCCTGGAGACCGTGGTGGTCGGTGCCGACGTGGGAATCATGGGCGGCAGCCTGGCCCACGAGTTCATGGTCCTCAACGAGCATGGCGAAGATACGCTGGTGCTGTGTGACGCGTGCGGGTACGCGGCCAACCAGCAGATCGCGCTGGTGGGCAAGCCCGAGCCGCACCCCGAGGAGCTGCGCCCGATCGAGGAGGTGGCCACCCCCGAGACGCCCACTATCGCGGCGCTGGCCTCGTTCCTGGGCGTGAGCGAGGAGCGCACCGCCAAGGCGATCTTCTTCATGACCGGCGACAGTCGGTTGCTGACCGCCATCGTGCGGGGCGACTTCGAGGTCAACGAGACGAAGCTGAGCAACGCCGTCAAGGCGATCGGCGGGCTGCGGCCGGCGCACGCTGAAGAGATCAAGGCCGCCGGGATGGAGCCCGGCTACGCCTCGCCGATCGGCGCCCATGGCACCACCGTGGTGGTGGACGAGCTGGTGGCACGCTCGCCGAACCTGGTGGCCGGCGCCAACCGCCACGGCCTGCACCTGCTGAACGTCAACGTCGGGCGCGACTTCACCCCCGACCTGGTGGTCGACATCACGAACGCGCGGGAGGGCGACTCCTGCCCGCAGTGCGGGGCGGCGCTGACGCTCCGCAAGGGGATCGAGGTCGGCAACATCTTCAAGCTCGGCACCGACTTCACCGAGAAGCTGGGTGCCACCTACCTGGCCGAGGACGGCAGCCGACGGTTGATCGTGATGGGCAGCTACGGGATCGGCCTCGGCAGGGCGATGGCCTGCATCGTCGAGGCGCACCACGACCAAAAGGGGATCGCCTGGCCGGCCGAGGTGGCCCCCTACACGGCGCATCTCGTGTCACTCGGCGCTGCACGCGATCCCGCGGTCGGCGAGGCGGCCGAGGGGCTCTACCAGCGCCTGACCGATGCCGGCGTTCAGCTGCTCTACGACGACCGGGACGAGTCGCCGGGGGTGAAGCTCACCGACGGCGAGTTGTTGGGCATGCCGCTGCTGATCACCATCTCGCCGCGGTCGCTGGCGGCCGGCGGGGCGGAGGTCACCGATCGCGCGACGGGAGAGCGGTCGGTGCGCCCGATCGCCGAGGTCGAGGCCGAGCTGCGCGGCTAGCGCTCCTTCGCCGCTTCCCGGGCGGCGCGGGCCGCATCGGCGGCATCGGCATCCCAGTCCAGCCAGTGGGTGAGCCACGGCCAGCGTCGCTTGTCGCCAGCCGCGTCCCGCTCGATCTCCGCGTGGAGCGCCGCGACCGGCGCTGTCGTCAGCTCGGTGAAGGTCTCCGCGATGCGATGCGCTGCGTCACGCTCCTGCGGGCCATTGGGCCGCGGCGGCGGAGCGAAGGCTGAGTGACCGGCCAGCTCCAGCGCCGTAGTGGCGGGAAGGACGCGCAGGACCAACCGGCGTCCGCGGTACAGCTCGCCGGTGCCTCCGACGATCATCGGCACCAGGGGGACCCCGGTGCGCAGCGCGAGGTAGCCGAAGCCAGACTGGATGGGCCGGGCCCGGTCCGGCGCTGAAGGTGGGCCCGCCTCCGGGAAGATGACGAAGACCGCGCCGGCCTCCAGGACCTGGCGTGCGGCATCGATATGCGCCCAGAAGGCCTTCGTGCCGCCGTGTGGCCAGACCGGCACCACGCCGCCGATGAGACGAAACAGGAAGCGGCGGAAGCGCGTGCGGAAGAGCACTCGGCCATCGGCGAAGAAGACGACGCGTGGGCGGATCGGCAGCAGCAGCAAGAGGAGGAATGGGTCGATCCAGCGCCGGTGCGGGACCGGCAGCGCCATCCAGCTCCCCGCCGGGTGACCACCGTCGTCTTTCGGCAGATGCTCGGCGCCCTGGAGCTCGAGACGAAGGCCAAAGACCACCGTGGCAAGGAAACGGCACAGGCCCATGGCAAGGCGAAAGACGACGCCCGGACTCGCTGAAACGACGCCGATCGGCTCAGTCGGACGCTCGGCAGGCATGACGTCACGATACGCGCCTCGGACTGCGATACCGCGGTCAGCTGCGCGCCAGCTTCGACCTTGACGACAGCGCTGCCCGTCCTCTATCATGCGACGCATGGTACTTGGCGAGGCACGGGACCCCCTGACTGAGCTCCGGCGAGGCGTCCTCGAGCACTGCGTGCTGGCGGTGATGCGCCGGAAGGAGTCGTACGCGTTTGAGATCGTGCGCGTCCTGTCGGACGCGGGGGGCCTGGTGACCAGTGAGGGAACGATCTACCCGCTGCTCTCCCGACTCCGGCGCGACCGCCTGGTGCAGACGACATGGCGCGAGTCGGAGTCTGGGCCCCCACGCCGCTATTACCGGCTCACAAACGAAGGCCAGCGTGCGCTCGACGCCTTTGTCCGGGACTGGACACGATTCCGCGATGCCGTAGACGCGGTCCTCGCAGCATGACCGATTGGAGGCTATCCGGTGGACACTGACGTGCTCGTTCGCGACTATCTCGGCCGGCTCGAGGCGGCAGCGGCGTCGCTCCCCGTCCATCGCCGAGCCGAGCTTGCGGCAGAGGTTCGCGACCACATCGACGCGGCGCTGACGGAGGCAGGGCGCTCCGACGAGGTGACCGTGCGAAACATCCTCGAGCGGCTCGGGTCTCCGGAGGAGATCGTTGCCGGCGAGCCTGGCCAGGCGGGCACACCGGACGGCGCAGCCGGCGCCTCGGTGGCGGCGATCGGCGGAGCCCGTTCGAGGTGGGGTGGAATGGAAGTGACATCACTCCTGCTGCTCGGACTCGCCTGGCCAGCCCTGTTCCTCCCCTTCGGGCTGCTCGCGTGGCTGGCCATGGGGGTCGTGGGCCTCGTGCTCGCGTGGGCATCGAGCGTATGGAGCACGCGGCAGAAACTGACCACGACCGTCGTCGTCGTAGCGCTGGATGCGGCGCTATTCGTTGTGACCTACCCCGTGCGCGTTGTGGTCACGCCCGCCGGGTCGCCGGTCGTCACGTCGATTGAATGAGGGCGGGGCGACTCGCCGCTAGCGGAGCTGGGGAAAGACCTCGGCCGCGATCCGCTCCAGTTTCCCGGTCTCGTTGACACCTCGGACGCTGATCAGGATGTGCTGCGCGCCAGCCTCGACCAGGCTGCCGAAGCGGTCGACAAGTGCTGCCGGGGACTCGCGCTCGAGGTCGACGCTCTGCAGGGTGGAACGCTCGACCTCCTCGTAAGGGCGACCGAGCCGGTCGCAATGCTCGCGCAGCACGGCGTACTTATGCGCGATGCGGGTTGCATCCCCGAACACGTTGCACGCATCGGCGTACTGCGCCACCAGGCGGAGCGTCTTCCGTTCTCCCCCGCCGCCGATCATGATCGGGACCCGCGGCCGCGAGATCGACTGGGGCGAATTGAGCAGCCGCGTGGGGTTGTAGTGCGAGCCGCTGAACGCCTCGCCGCTGCCGCTCCCCCCGGACCACATGGCATGCGCCATCTGGAGCGTCTCCTCCAGCATCTCGAACCGCTCGCCGAGCGGCGGGAAGGCGAAGCCAAGGCCGACCGACTCCTCCTCGTTCCAGGCCGCCCCA
>JANMPX010000234.1:0-9803 GCA_031370085.1 Chloroflexota bacterium
TACACCCGGGCCAAGGTGGTCACCTCTCGCTGGCCCGATCCGGGGACCTCGAAGGTCGACCTGGGCTTCCCGCGCACGCGGTGAGCCTGCCCGCACACGCAGTAGCCCGGTCGATGCTCGCCATCTGAGCACACGGACCACGATCGGCTGGGATCCCGGCCGAACTGCTCACCGGACGAGCAGGTAGGCGGGGAATCGGCTGTCTGAGGCGGTCCTGGCAGTGAATCACTGTCCATGTGCTCCGATACCGAGCGGTCGCAGACGCGCCGCGGTCTCGACCCGCGACGCCGACACGACATGAGGGGGCCGTGTCGGGTTCACAGGGATGACCCATCGGCCGCCGAGTGGTCGCAGGCTCGTCCACGAGTAGGCCCGGCCTCTCCTGTCACAATGGCGCTCAAATGACCGATCGCATTGAAACGTTGGCCGTCCACGCGGGCGCCGATCCCGATGAGCTGAGCGGCGGCGTCTCACCGGCGATCCAGATGAGCACCACCTTCAGGCAGGACGGCGTGGGGCAGACCCGCGGCGGCTTCGAGTACGGTCGCAGCGGCAACCCGACGCGGCAGGCCCTCGAGACGGCGATCGCCGCCCTGGAGGGAGGGACCCATGGGTTTGCCTATGCATCGGGCCTGGCTGCCACCCAGAACCTGCTCTACCTCCTCGACCCCGGCGACCGCCTGATCCTGTCCGATGACGCGTATGGGGGCACCTGGCGCCTGGCTGACAAGGTCTGGGCGCGCTACGGGGTGCAGACAGACGCGGTTGACCTCCGCGACCTCGACGCGGTTGCGGCGGCGCTGACGGGACCCACGCCGGCGCGCATGGTCTGGATCGAGACGCCGACCAATCCGCTCCTCAAAGTGGTCGACATCAGCGCGGTGGCGCGCCTGGCGGCATCAGTCGGCGCGTTGACCGTGGTCGACAGCACGTTTGCCACGCCCTTCCTGCAACAGCCTCTGCACCTGGGAGCGGACCTGGTGCTGCATTCGGCCACCAAGTACCTGGGCGGGCACTCAGACGTGATCAGCGGCCTGGTGGCGACCGGTCGCGATGACCTCGCGGAACGGTTGCGTTTCCACCAGAACGCGGCAGGGGCCGTACCGTCACCCTTTGACTGCTGGTTGGTGATGCGCGGCATGCGCACGCTTGCCGTTCGCATGGAGCGCGCCTGCGCTAACGCCGCAGCGCTTGCCGGCTGGCTGACAGCTCGCCCCGAGGTGGCGAGGGTCCACTATCCGGGATTGCCGGACCATCCCCAGCGGGAGCTGGTCGCCCGACAGATGCGGCTCCCGGGCGCCATGGTCAGCTTCGAGCTCGCGGCCGGCGAAGCAGCTGCCCGAAGCTTCGTGGCGGGCACGCGGCTCTTCACCCTGGCGGAGTCCCTGGGCGCCGTCGAGTCGCTGATCGAGCTGCCGGCGGCGATGACGCACGCGTCGGTGGCTGGCTCGGCGCTCGAGGTCCCTGCGGGCCTCATTCGCCTCTCGGTGGGGATCGAGGCGGTCGAGGACCTGGTCGCCGACCTGGAGCTGGCCTTCGCTGCGGCGCGCGGCTGAGATGGCACGCGTCCCACCTCCCCCGACGCCGCCGGATGACCAGCTGACCGAGCTGGTCGAGGGGCGCGATGGAGAGCTGGTTGAGCGACTCTCCGGCGGGACGGCGACCATCCTGCTCGTCTGGCTCATCGGCGTCGGCGCCGGCAGCGCATTGCTGGGCGGGTGGCTGCTGGCTGCCAGCATCCTCCATGTTCGACTCGGAGCCTCCGACCTCTTCGGCTCGGGTGGCCTGTACGTGGCGCTGTACGGCGCGACCGGCCCCACCGTGCTGTGGCTCGCAGGACGCGCACAGGGCCACTCGCTGGCCTGGTACCTGCTGACGGCGGCCAAGATCGGGCTGGTGATGGCCGCCATCCTGGTTGGCGGTGCTCTGCTGGTGGGCGTGACGATGGGCGTCACGTTCGGCCCAGGCGCAGTGGTGGTCGGCGTCGCGCTGGTGGCCTTTACGCTGGCGGCATCGGTCCTGTGGGCGTTGGCGACCTGGTCGGCCGACCGCTACATCGCCGGCGCCCGGGTATTGTCTGAGGCCGATCAGACCTCGTAGGTGCGCAGCGGCTCAGCGATCTCGACCGACCCGTCGTAGACCGCTCGAGCTTCGCCGAGAGCCCACTCGCCGCCGTCGGTGATCGGAATGTGCGTCATCAGCATGCGCTTGACACCTGCCGCGCGGGCCGTCTCGGCAGCCTCAGATGGCAGCAGATGGCCGCGGCTCTCCGGTTCGGGGTCATCCTCCTTGAGCGAGCGCAGGGCCGCTTCGCACAGGAACAGGTCGGCCTGGTCGGCGATCCGTGGCAGCGCGTCGCAGGGCCCGGTGTCTGCCGAGTAGGCGAGGATCTTGTCGGGGTCCTCGCCGATGCCGCGCGCGGTCATCCGGAAGCCCCAGGTGCGGACGTAATGCTGCGTTTCGTCGGGCTCGAGGCGCAGGTTGCCGATCTCAATCGGTCTCTTGCCGTCGTGCTCGACGAAGATGAAGCTCTTGTCGAAGAAGTTCGCATAGCCCGCCCCGAGGGCCAGCTCGGAGAGCTGGCCGATGCTCCCGGGCGGCACGATCACCGTCAGGCGGTGCTTGGCCACGTCGATCCAGGGGTAGCTGTAGCGCAGGGTGATCAGGTCGAGGCAATGGTCGGTGTGCATGTGGCTGATCACCACCGCGTCGAGCTCATCGGGAGTGTTGCGCCGCAGCAGCTGCGCCACCACGCCAGGCCCGACGTCCATCAGGATCCGGGAGTCGCCCCCCTCGACAATGTAGCCGGCACACGCCTCTCCTGGATTTGGGCGAGCCGGGCTACGGCCCAGGACAGTCAGTCGCATGGCGCGTAGTTATGACCGATTCGCGACGCGGCGTCTGTCAGAAATGCGACTCTCCAGGATCGTCACCCCGGGCGCCGATCGAGGGGAAGGTAGTCGCGTGCGGGGGCTCCCACATAGACCTGCCGCGGCCGGCCGATCTTGGTGGTGGGATCCTCGATCATCTCCTTCCAGTGCGCGATCCAGCCCGGCAGGCGGCCGATGGCGAACATGGCGGTGAACATGGTGTTCGGGAAGCCGATCGCCCGGTAGATCAGCCCGGAGTAGAAATCGACGTTCGGATAGAGCTTGCGCTCGATGAAGTACTCGTCGTGGAGCGCCGCCTCCTCGAGCCGCTCGGCGATCTCGAAGAGCGCGTCGTCGCGGCCCATGGCGTGCAGCACGCGGTCGGCCGCGGCCTTGATGATCTTGGCCCGCGGGTCGAAGTTGCGGTACACCCGGTGCCCGAAGCCCATCAGCCGGAAATGGCTCTCCTTCTGCTTGGCCAGGGCCACGTACTTCGCCACGTCGCCGCCGTCGGCTGCGATCTGGTCGAGCATCTCGACCACCGCCTGGTTGGCACCGCCATGCAGCGGTCCCCACAGGGCGTCCATCCCGGCGCTGATCGATGCAAACAGGTTGGCGTGGCTCGAGCCGACCATGCGCACCGTCGAGGTCGAGCAGTTCTGCTCGTGATCGGCATGCAGGATCAGGAGCAGGTCGAGCGCCTCGGCGACGATTGGGTCGACTTCGTAGGGCTCTGCCGGCACGGCGAACATCATGTTCAGGAAGCTCGCCGAGTAGCTCATCGCATTGGTCGGGTAGACGTATGGCTGCCCGATGCTCTTCTTGTAGGCCCACGCAGCGATGGTCGGCACCTTGGCGAGGAGCCGATGGATGCTGATCTCGACGTGCTCGGGGTTGAATGGATCGTGGCTGTCCTGGTAGAAGGTCGACAGGGCGCTCGCCCCCGCGGAGAGGACCGCCATCGGGTGGGCGTTCTTGGGGAAGCTGTCGAAGAATCGGCGCATCTCCTCGTGGATCAGCGTGTGCCGGGTGATGCTGTCGACGAATGTCTCGAGCGTCGCCGGGGTCGGCAGCTCACCGTAGATCAGGAGGTACGCGACCTCCAAGAAGGTGCTCTTCTCGGCCAGCTGCTCGATCGGATAGCCGCGATAGCGCAGGATCCCCGCGTCGCCGTCGAGATAGGTGATCGCGCTGGCGCACGATCCGGTGTTGCCGTAGCCGTTGTCGAGCGTCACCATGCCCGTCTGTGCTCGCAGCTGCCCGATATCGATCCCCGCGTCGCCATCGGTCCCGCGAACGAGCGGCAGCTCGACCGTGCGGCCGTCGACGGCCAGCTTGACCGTATCGGCGGCGGTCGGCGCCTCGTTGACCATCAGATGAGCTCCTTCACCGCGTCGCGCTCCTCGCGCAACTCTGCCTGGGTCGCGTCCAACTTGCCCTGCGCCCATGCATTGTGGGCGATTCCCGGCACGATCTCCACGCGCCCGGGAGCGGTCGCACGCAGGGGATACCCGAAGACCAGCCCCTCTGCCACGTCGTAGCCGCCCGTTGCGGGCGCGGATACGGCAGCGCTGAAGATCTCGCCGCTGGGCTGGGTGACGTTGCGCACGGTGTCGATCACCGCATTCGCCGCGCTGGCCGCACTCGACTGCCCCCGCGCCGCGATGACCGCGGCACCGCGCTGCTGCACCGTGCCGATGAACTCGCCCTGCAGCCAGGCCTCGTCGCCGATCACCTCGGTGGCGGGTCGCCCGGCGATGGTGGCGTGATAGAAGTCGGGAAACTGGGTGCTGGAATGGTTGCCCCAGATCGCCAGGTCGCGCACCTGCTCGACCGCCACCCCGGCGCGCTGGGCCAGCTGCGAACGGCCGCGGTTCTCATCGAGCATGGTCATGGCGAACCATCGGTCGGCTGCGACCTCCGGTGCATTCGCAGCAGCGATCAGGCAGTTGGTGTTGCACGGATTGCCGACCACCAGGACCCGCACATCGGCCGCTGCGTTGCGGCCGATGGCCCTGCCCTGGGCGGTGAAGATCCCGCCGTTGATGGTGAGCAGGTCCTTGCGCTCCATCCCGGCTTTGCGCGGCACGGCGCCGACCAGCAGCGCCCAGTTGACGCCCGCGAACGCCGCGTCGGCGCTGGAGGTGCGCACCACCCCGCGGAGAAGCGGGAAGGCGCCGTCGTCGAGCTCCATGGCGACCCCTTCGAGCGCCGGTAGCGCGGCCTCAAGCTCAAGCAGCTGCAGGTCGACGGTGGTCTTTGGCCCGAACATCTGGCCCGAGGCAATCCGGAACAGGAGCGCGTAGCCGATCTGGCCGGCGGCGCCGGTGACGGCCACCTTGACATGGGAATCGGGCATGGAATCCTCGAAATGAACACCGCGAGTGTACCGCTGCGGCGAGGGTCAGGCGGTGGCGATGAACTCGCGGATCTTCGACGCCAGCTCGTCGCGGACGCGGCGGAATACGGCCAGCCGCTCCGCCTCGCTCCCGGTTGCCGCAGACGGGTCATCGAACGACCAGCGCAGCACCTTCCTGGCACCCGGAACGTACGGGCAGGCTTCGCACGCCTCCTCGCAGACGGGGATCAGGAAGTCCCACGGCTGGCCCATGAACCGCTCGATCGTCTTGCTGGTGTGCCCCCGCAGGTCGATCCCCAGCTCGTCCATGGCGCTGACCGCCTCGGGTCGGACCGAGCTGGCCTCGGTGCCGGCGCTGTGGACCTCGAAGCCATCGTCCGCCCATGCGCGCAGCATCCCCTCGGCCATCTGCGAGCGGGCCGAGTTGTGGATGCACACGAACAGAACGCGCCGACGCTCCATGGGGGAAGGGTAGCGCGTCGTTCGGGGATCTGCTGTGGACAAGTCCACGCGGCGGTCGAAAAGTCGGGGATAAATGGGATTGCCGAGCCGGCCGCACGGCTCCTATTCTGTGGATGTCCCGAAGGGGCAGCCAAGGGCACCCGAGATCGCATCAACGGACCGGCGGCGGTTCCTTCGGGGCATTTCGTTGCCCTGAATCGGCGGCGACAGCTGGTCGGCTACTTGTCTCCGGCCAGGTTGCGCTGCAGGCGGCGGACGATCTCAGCGGTCTCGTCAGCGGGGTCGTGGCCCGGCTCAGACGAGGGGCCGGCGAAGGTGCCGAACTGCCGGTCCCCGGCGTCCCCAAGCCCCGGAACGATGTAGCCCCGCTCGTTCAGCGCGCGGTCCACCGCCCCCACGTGGATGTCGACGTCGGGATGTGCGGCCGACAGGGTGGCAATCCCTTCGGGAGCCGCGATCAGGCTCACCTGCTTGATGCGCGCGGCGCCCCAGTGCTTGAGGATATCGACCGTCGCGGCCGATGAGCCGCCGGTGGCCAGCATCGGGTCGAGGATCAGGCAGACCTGCACCGTGGCCGCATCGGGCAGCTTGTTGTAGTACTCGACCGGCTTCAGGGAGCGCTCGTCGCGGTACAGCCCGATGTGCCACACCTCGGCCGAGGGCATCAGCTCGAGCATGGCATCGACCATGCCCAGCCCGGCCCGGAGCACCGGGATCAGGCCGACCTTGGGTGCCAGCTCAGCGCCGGCCATCGGCTCCAGCGGCGTCTCAATGGCGAATGGACGCGTTGAAAGGTCCGCCATCGCCTCGTATCCCAGCAGCCAGGAGAGCTCGCGCACCAGCTCCCGAAACTTCTTCGGCTCCGTGGTCCGGTCGCGCAGCAGGGACAGCTTGTGAGCGACCAGTGGGTGCCGCGACACGTGCAGGGTCGGGTAGCGTTCCGCCAGGTCCATCGGCCCGATTCTACGCGGCAGGCTCTACCCACTACCTACAATCGCCGCGGGCTGCTAGGCTATCGGTCTCTGCACCTATTCGTCGCGCCCTGTGCCGGCGTATTTTGCCCGCGACGCAGCGGAAGGAGCCAGCGGTGGTCTTCGGAACGAAGCGAGACAACAAGCCCGACTCCGGCCTGCGGGAAGATGTTGTCGGCAACCTCTATCCGGACAGTTTCCCCAACGAGGCCGAGATGACGACGAACCCGATGGAGTATCGCCGGTCGGATCCCGGCAACGAGAGCGTCATCGATCCGCATGCCCGCTTCAACGGGAAGTATGTCAGCGACCGCGATCTCCGGATCGAAGGCGAGGCGCAGGGTGAGATCGAGTGCTCCGGGACCCTGATCATCTCGCCGCAGGCGAAGGTGCGCAGCATCATCACGGCGGCCAACGTGATCATCAATGGCGACTACGAGGGCGACGTCAATTGCGGCGGGCGCTTCGAGATCGGCTCCACTGGGCGCGTCAAGGGCAAGATCAAGGCCCAGGTCCTCGTCGTGCGCGAGGGCGCCCACTTCGAGGGCGGCGTGATCATGAGCCCCGAAGGTGGGCGAGCGGCGCCTTCGCCGGCCGAAGGTGCCGCTGCCAAGTCTGTCGCGGCTGCGCCCGTCGGCCAGTCGACCGCGTTCGCCGGCAAGGAGCGCGATGCCGCTCCGGCCGAGCGAGCCGCCACGGGCACCGGCAACTCCTGAGTCGGGGAGGTCCGCCGCGGGTGTGGCCCGCCTGATCGTCGAGGTCATTCGCGGCGACCGCGTCGAGTCGCGCCATCGCGGCTCCATCGCGGTCGTTTCGCCATCAGGGGAGCTGCTCTGGTCGTATGGCGACCCTGACGAGTTCACCTTCATCCGCTCATCTGCCAAGCCATTTCAGCTGGCGCCCTTCGTCGCCTCCGGACGCTTCGACGGCTACGATTTCCCCGGTCCGGTCGAGGCATTGGCGGTGATGGCCGCCTCGCACTCCGGCGAGGACCGGCACGTCCGAACCGTACAGGCGCTGCTCCGCGGAGGCGGCCTCACCCGAGAGGTGCTGGCATGCGGCGTTCATTCGCCGTACGACGCCGAGACCGCCCAGCGCCTGATTCGGGATGGCGAGCCGCTCACAGCGCTCCGCCACAACTGCTCGGGCAAGCACGCCGCGATGGCCCTGCACGCCAAGGCCGCCGGCTGGCCGATCGAGACCTACTGGCAGCCCGACCACCCGATCCAGCAGCTCGCGCTCGACACCATGGCCCTCCTGAGCGACGTGGCGCGGTCCGACATCGTCACCGCCACCGATGGTTGCGGCGTGGTCACCTTCGGCATTCCGCTTCGCGGTTTGGCCCTCGCCTTTGCACGACTGGCCGATCCTTCCGCGATCGACGACACCGCCCTGCGAACGGCGCTTGAGAGGATTCGAGACGCGATGATGGCCCACCCCGAGCTGGTCGCCGGTGAGCGACGCCGGCTCGACACCGCGCTGATGCGCGCGGTGCCTGGAAAGGTGCTCGCCAAGGGTGGCGCCGAGGGCGTACAGGCTATCGGGCTGCTGGCCGCCGCGCCCGGGCGCGGACAGGCAGGCGCGGCTGGACTTGCCCTGAAGATCGAGGACGGTGACGGGGCGCATCGAGCGCGCGACGTGGCGACCTGCGAGGCACTTAACCAGCTCGGCGTGCTCGATGATGCCGCCCTGCAGCGGCTGGCCGAGTACGCATCTCCGCCGATTCTCGATCCCCGCGGTGATTCCGCCGGGATCGTGCGATCCGCGTTCCGCCTCTCCTGAGCGTTGACGCCGGCCAGCAGCTCGACGCTGGTCCCCAGCAGCACGCTGGCGACGACCGGCAGGGCGCCGGTCAGGAACACAGGTACATTGTGCGCACACACACGAGGACTTGATGAACCGATGACGGGACAGAAGACAGTCGACGAATACATCGTCGCCTTTGACGACTGGCGCACCGAGGCCATGATCCGGCTCCGCGAACTGGTCAAGGAGGCGGCCCCCCACTCCGCCGCCACGATCAAGTGGGCGCAGCCGGTCTGGGAATGGAATGGACCGATGATCTGGATGAAGGCCGCCAAGGACCACGTCAGCATCGGCTTCTGGCGGGGCGCCGAGATGGAGGACCCGGGCAAGGCCCTCGAGGGCGAAGGCGACCGAATGCGGCACATCAAGGTCCGCACAGTCGACGAGATCCCGGCCGACGTCCTGCGTGATTTCGTGCGCCAGGCCGTCAAGCTCAACACGGCGAAGGGCAACCCCACTCTCGGGCGGTGAAGGTCTGCCTGGCGCTGGCCGCCATCGCCATCGCCATCGGCATCAGCGCCTGCGTTGCGGATGTGGCGCCATCTGCCACGGAGGGTCCATTGCGGTTCGTGGCACTGGGTGACTCGTACACCATCGGCACCTCGGTCAGCCCCGCGGAGAGCTGGCCGAGCCAGCTGGTTGCACGCCTGCCCGACCTGAAGCTGGTGGGCAACCTGGGAGTGAACGGCTATACCAGCACCGATCTGATCGTCGAGGAGCTGCCGCAGCTGGCTCCGCTCGAGCCGGAGTTCGTGACCCTGCTGATCGGCGTCAACGACGTCGTGCAGGGTATCCCCGAGGCCGATTACCAGGCCAACGTGGAGTTCATCGTCGACACGCTGGTCACCTCACTCGACGCGGATCGCGTCCTGTGCGTGGCGACGCCGGATTACACCGTCACACCGCAGGGTGCGGCGTTCGGGTCGCCGGATAAGGAACGGGCGGCGATCGTCCGCTTCAACCAGATCCTGGGCGCCGCCTGCAGGGCGCGCGGCGTGCGCTTCGTGCCCGACATCTTCGAGGTCTCGCAGGGTGCCGCCACCGACCTGTCGCTTGTGGCGGGCGATGGCCTGCACCCGTCCGGAGCGCAATACACTCGCTGGATCAACGCCATCGCGCCGGTCGTGAAGGAGCTGCTCGGCAGGTAGCACCCGACGATGAAGGCGAGCGTTGCTGTCACGGCCATTTGTGCTGCACAGCTGCACAAAGAGGTGTGACAGGCGAGCACCCGTCAGAGAGCGCCCTGGCTACCCCGGCGTGGCGAGCTCCGAGAGATCCCAGACACGCGGCTCTCCGGGTCGGAGCGAGAGCACCACTCCCCGATCTCCGCGCCGC
>JANMPX010000245.1:0-4000 GCA_031370085.1 Chloroflexota bacterium
GGCACCTGGGTGGGCACCGGGGTCGGTGACGGCGTGTGGGACGGTGTCGGTGGCGGCGTCGGGGACGGTGTCGGGGACGGGGTGGGGACCGGGGTCGGGGCCGCGGCCACGGTCACCAGCAGCGGCGTGCCATTGTCCACATTGCCGCTGCAGTCCGGTTTGTCGCTCACCTGGTTGGCAAGGGTGAAGAGGCCTGCGGCTGTCGGGACCGCCGTAACCGTGAACGTCAGCGTATCGCCCAAGTTGCTGATTCGATCGGAATCCTTCACCGCGTGCACAACCACGAGGTTGTTGACGATGGTCGAGACGACCCAGGTCCTGGCGCCGCCGGTCGCGATTGGCGTACTGACAGCCTGGATGACGAACGACGCCGGCACATTGATGGATACGCAGCCGATGTTCCCGGACTGAAGAATCGTCGTCCTGAGCACGAACCCGGTCGGCTGACCCGCGATCGCCACGTTCGGCGTGATGGTCATCGTCCACAGCAGCGCGGCCAGCGCGATCGCCGGCAGTGCGGCCGCGGCGGACCCAATGGTCAGCGCGGCGAGCCAACGGCGCACCTCAGGCCACCTTCAGCGTCGGCTGCCATATCCCTACCGGCTGCTCGCCGGGCAGCGGCGCATCCGCAGCGGTCTCGATGCCCTGGATGAACGCGGAGACCAGCTCCTCCTGCAGTTGGGTACCCGCGGCGTCACCGAGTCGCTTGAGCGCCTCTTCGACCGGCAGGGCTCGGCGATACGGGCGTGATGTGGTCATCGCTGAGAAGGCGTCGGCGACAGCCAGGATGCGTGCCAGGAAAGGGATCTCCTCTCCCTCAAGGCCATGCAGGTACCCCCGCCCATCCCAGCGCTCGTGGTGATGCCGGATGCCGGAGCGCACCAGCTCGACGTCGGGCACGTCTCGCACGATGGCATCGCCGAGTGCCACGTGCTGCTTGAAGATGTCGTATTCCTGGGCCGTCAGGCTGCTCGGCTTGCGCAGCAGCGTGTCGGGGATGCCGATCTTCCCGACGTCATGCAGCAGTCCGGCAAGGTGAATGGTCTGGAGCTGTTCGGGATCGATGCCAATCCGCTTGGCCAGGAAGACCGCGTAGCGCGCCACGTCCTCGGAGTGGCGCTTCGTGTAACGGTCCTTGGTGTCGACCGCAATGACGAGGCCCTGTAGAACGTCGAAGCTGCCGGAGGTCTGGCCGCGCTCCTCGGCAACTCGCGCCACCCGCACGCTATCGCCTCCTGATGCCCTGGCCTCGCGCAGCGCCAGCGCCCCGGCCGTGAGGAGCTCGGTGGCGGAGTCGGCATGCTCGGGGTAGATGCAGATGCCTACGCTGACCGAAACCGGGAGCGGTTCGGACTCGCCGAACTGGAAGGTGAGCTCGGAGATGGCTGCGCGCACGCGCGCGACAGCCGCCTGCATGTCATCCACGCTCGCATCGGTCAATACCACCAGGAATTCGTCGGGGCCGTAGCGGGCGACGTAGGAAGCCTCGCCGGTCTCGGCGGCGATGACGCCGGCGACGCGGATCAGCACCTCATCGCCCGCCGCGTGCCCGTGCGCGTCGTTCAGCAACCGGAAGTTGTCGATGTCGATGAGTGACAGGCCGAGCTGTCCGTCGGCCGCACGCATCGCCTCGAGCCGTTCCACAAGGTCGCCGACCACGGCGCCGTGGTTCAGCAGGCCGGTGAGTGGATCGAGACGCTCGGCCTCGAGCAGCTGGGCGTGCTGCCGAGAGAGCCGCTTCTGTGCGGCGCCGAAGACCGCGAACAGGATCACCGCCAGGATGAGCGAGGAGGCCACGGTGACCAGGACGATGTCGCCGCGTGCAGCGTCGATGCGGGCCAGCATCGGGGCGGCATCGCGCCACAGGGCGACGACGCCCAGCGTTTGCCCGGTGCTGGCAAGGACCGGCAGGTACTCACGCACCAGGTGCGCGGCGTTCAGCGACCTGACCGTGCTGTCGGTTCCCAGCGCGGCGTCGAGAATGTCGACCGAGGCCCTGCCGGCAATGGCATCGCGCATCTCCGCCGACATGGGCGGCCGTGCGCCACGGTCCTCGGAGCCGGAGCTGGCGAGGATCGTGCCGTCGGGTGCGCGGATCTCGACGCGCAGGATCTCGTCCTGCGTGGTCAGCGAGGCAAGCTTGGCCTCAAGCTCTGCCGCGCGCTGCGCGCTCATCCCACCGGTGAGATCCGACTTGACCACGTTGCCATTGACGAAGAGCGCCACCAGCGAGCGGTCCCGCGATACGACGGCCGCAAGCGTTGCGTCCGAGACGTGAAGCGACGTCACGGTCACCAATGCGATCGCGGTCAGCCCGATGAGCATCAGGAAGATGCCGAAGACCAGCGCAAACAGCATGGGCCGCCGGCCGGGTCGAACCACGGTCGAGGTGGACGGATGCAACATGTGACGGAGACGATATGAGGGGTGCGGTGCAGAATCGATAGGACTATCGGGGCAGTGGACAGGGCGTACCGCGGCTCGGCGCCGATGCAGCGCCCCCCGCAATCGCCGCCCGCGGGGGAGCCAGACGGCGCGGGAGCGCGATCTTGCCCCTCCTTGGGTAGACTCCGCATGTGGCACTTGACCCGCAGCGTGACTTCTCGACCCTCGGCGAGCTGGCCGTGGTCGGCCAGCCGAGCGGCGAGGCGCACCACTCCCCGTCTGAGGTGATGTACCCCGGCGGCCCGTCGCTCGACGGCGGCCTCCTCCTCCCCGGCGACCCGATCCCCGAGAATGCCGGCCCCGGCGGGCGTCGGCCGGAGTGGCTGAAGGTGAGGATCGGCTCAGGCGAGACCTATGCGGCGGTCAGCAAGCTGATGCGCAGCCAGGCCCTTAACACCGTCTGCGAGGAGGCCCGCTGCCCCAACCAGGGCGAGTGCTGGGCGCTCGGCACGGCCACCTTCATGGTGCTCGGCAGCGTGTGCACCAGGAACTGCGGCTTCTGCGCCATCGACACCGGGCGCCCGCCGACCACCGATCTTGACGAGCCACGCCGCGTTGGCGAGGCAGCGGCCGCCATGCGTCTCAACCACGCGGTGATCACCATGGTCGCCCGCGACGACCTGCCCGTTGGCGGCGCCGGCATCGTGGCCGAGACCATCCGCGCCATCCGCCACGCCTCCCCCGCCACCAGCATCGAGGTGCTCATCTCCGACCTGAACGGCCGCGAGGCCGATATCCGCACGGTCGTGGAGGCCCAGCCGGAGATCCTCAATCACAACGTCGAGACGGTTCCGCGCCTCCAGCGCCCGGTCCGCCGGCGAGCCAAGTGGGACCGCTCAGTTTCGGTGCTGACCCACGGCAGAAGGATCGCCAACGAGATCGGCTACCCGCAGCTGGTCACCAAGACCGGGATGATGGTGGGCCTGGGCGAGACCTGGGACGAGCTGGTCGAGGCCCTGCGACTCCTGCGCGAGGCACAGATCGAGGTTTTGACCATCGGCCAATACCTGCGACCCAGCCACCAGCACCTGCCGCTGCACAAGTACTACACCCCGGCGGAATTCGTGGCACTAAGAAGGATCGGCCTGGAGCTGGGCTTTCGCCACGTGCAATCCGGGCCGCTGGTGCGCTCGTCGTACCACGCCGCCGAGCAGGTCCCCGGCTCGCAGATCCGGGTGGCGAGCTGATGGCCTCCCGCGACCACACCTCGATCCTGGCCGGACGGCTGACCATCACCCACAAAGAGCTTGTCGAGGCGGCGTCTGCCTGCACCGATGAAGACCTCACCTGGCGCCCAGGCCCCACCTCGCTACCGATTGCGTTCCACCTGTGGCATTGCGGCCGATGGGCCGATAGCTGGGCGGAGGCGGTCGGTGGCAACGCGCAGCGCTGGCAGCGCGAGGACCTGACCACCAAGTGGGGCTTCACCGCGACCAGGGCAGGGGCGATACCGGAATGGTGGCCCGACGAAGAGGCCGCCACCCTCCCATTCCCCGGCCGCGACCAGCTCGCAACGTATCTGCGCGGCGCCTTCTCGGACCTCGAGCAGGCGATC
>JANMPX010000256.1:0-4598 GCA_031370085.1 Chloroflexota bacterium
CTCGCCAAGGTGGCGACCGGCGTGTGTGAACAGCTGACCCGAGCCGGCTTCGCGGTCTCGGTCGAGTTGCGAGAAGGGGATCCGGCCACGCAGCTGCTCCAGGCGGCGGGTGAGGCGCACGCCGACCTCATCGTCGTTGGATCGCGCGGTCTGTCGGCGTTGCCCCGCCTGGTGCTCGGCAGCGTGGCTCGCAACGTGCTGCTCCACGCCCCGATATCGATCCTGGTGGTGCGTGAGCCGCGGGAGCGGGTGAAAGCCGAGGAACCGCTGCAGGTGCCGCAGGGCGTCGGGTTGGCGGTCGACTGAGCGACTGCGTCCCCGGCAGGTGACGGGGACACGCTAGCAACCATCCCCATCGTAGGGCGCCGCGAATGGAAGTCGGCAGTCCGATCCGCATGAGGACGCCTTCGTTGGTGGCGAGCTGGAGGGGACCGGGGCCCAGAGGTCGGTGGCCCAAGAGGACTGGGCCGGCGACACGTCGAGCGCCAGCGGCACGGTCACGCCTTCCGTGACCCCCGTCAGGTCGCGGCTCTATAGTCACTGATAGACTACACGCGGCTGCCGCAGACGTTAAGGAGCGGAATTGGGTCTAGGAGAGGCGCTCACGGCTCTGCTGTTACGCGGTCCCGCGCACGGCTATCAGCTCCTCGCGACCCTGGAAGCTGAACTCGGGCCGCTGTGGCAGACGAGGCCAAGCCAGGTGTACCTGACCCTTGGGCGACTCCAGCGCCACGATCTCGTGGTCGGAGAGCGTCAGCCTCAGGCTTCACGGCCCGGTCGCACCGTCTTCCGCCTGACCGATCGCGGACAAGCGACGGCGGAGTCCTGGCTCACCAGCCCGGGGTCGGCTGATGAGATTCCAGTGCGGCTCGCTGTCGCCCGACTGGCGGTTCCCGACCGGTACGCAGACCTGATCGGGCAGATCAGCGCTGAGCGGATGGCGAGCCTGCGCCGGCTCCGCGCGCTGCGCTCGCAAACGGGAGGAGGATTCCAGCCCGAGGCGATCGAGCGCGAGATCCGGGCCACCGAGGCCGACGTGCGGTGGCTGGCGGACCTGGCAGCATCCGCCGACGCAACCGTCGCCCGCCCGCCCGCCCGGCAGCTCGGGAGACGCCTGAAGGTCGTGCGAGATGCGTGACACGCCGACCCCGGCCTTCGCCATCACCTGCGACGATGTCGGCCGCCGCTACCGATCCGGCGGGCAAGAGGTCGTCGCGCTGGCCAGCGCCAGTTGCGAGCTACGGCGGGGCGAGGTTGTGGCCATCACCGGCCCCTCTGGCTCGGGCAAGACCACGCTGCTCAACCTGATCGCCGGTCTCGACCGCCCGACGAGCGGACGCCTGACCGTGATGGGACGCGTCCTCGACGGGGCGAGTGAGGGACAGCTGACCGAGCTGCGGGCGACGACGATTGGGATCGTCTTCCAGGATCCGCACCTGCTGGCGGGTCTGTCGGCGCTGGAGAACGTCATTGTGCCGGCGCTACCTCGACATCGGCGCCGCGAGCTCGAGCGAGAGGCGGCGGAGCTGCTGGGATCCGTGGGGCTGGCAGATCGTCGCTCCTTCCCGCCGTCTCGGCTGTCGGGCGGGGAGCGGCAGCGCGTTGCGATCGCTCGCGCGCTGCTCGGCGGACGTCCGATCCTGCTGGCCGACGAGCCGACCGGGAATCTGGATGCGCGCACCACCGACGAGGTGATGCAGCTGATCAACCGGCTGCGACAGGAACGCGAGCTGACCGTTGTCGTCGCCACCCACGACCCTGCGGTTGCCAGCCATGCCGACCGCATCTTTGCGCTGCGCGACGGTCAGCTCACCGAGCGGACGCCGAGCGCTGAGGGCGCGCTCGAGCTGCGGACCTTGGAGGACGGCTAAGTGCTCCGCCTCGCGCTGCACAACCTGCTGTTCCGGCGCGTGGCCACCCTGCTCGCCCTGGCGGGTCTCTTGGCGGCCACGCTTGGCTTTGTCTTCCTGGCCGGCACGTCGCGCACCACCCAGGCGGTGGTGACCGGCGAGATCGCGCGGGTATGGGAGTCCCCCTACCACCTCCTCGTGCGGCCACCGGGCAGCCAGGCCGAGCTCGAGCTGGCCGAGGGGCTGGTGCGGCCCAACTTCCTCACCGGCCTGGCCGATGGTGGCATCACCCGCGCTCAGCTGGAGCAGATCCGGAAGGTCACCGGGGTCAGCGTTGCCGCGCCGATCGCCATCGCCGGGTTCACGGATGCGATGCGTGGCGGTACGGCCATCGACCTCGAGCCATACCTGGATGACACGGCTCCGATCAAGCTGCTCCGAGTTCGCCTCGATTCGATCACCGCCGAAGCCGGCCTGTCGGTCTATCCGGGGAACGTCACCTACTACATCCTGTACGCCCCCGACGGCGAGATCACCACCCAAGACTCAACCGGCCCAAATGCGACGTACATCCCACCCACCATGACGGTCGCGGGAAAGACCTACTCGTGCGGCGCTGCCATCTGGTGCATGAACGACGAGACCGCCGCAGAGGCCCGGCGCTCCGTGGCCGGATATCCCGGAGTCGAGCCGGGACACCTCTCCTTCTGGGTCAGCACCGGCATCCCGATGGTCTTCGCCGGCATCGATCCGAAGGCCGAGGCCGACCTCGTCGGGCTCGACTCGTGCGTTGTGGATGGCCGGTACCTGCGCCCGGAAGACATCCCCAAGGAGCGCATCCTCGAGCGCAACCCGGAATGGCCGACTCCCGTCATCCCTCTGCTGGCCAGTTCGACGAGCGGGCTGGAGGAGGATGTGCGTGTCACCGTGGACGAGGCTCCCATGCCCCCGGCCCTCCCGCCAGACATCGAGTCATGGCTGGCGGAGGTCGAGTCGCAGGCTTGGGAGGAACGCGCGGCGGTGGAGGCGACGGCAGATAAGCTGTACAAGACGACCCTGGCGTTCACCGCGGAGCTGAACTACAACCTGTCCGGCTTCCGAACGCCGGGCGACGTGCGCTACCAGACGATCGGGCAGGACCACCTCGCCGCCCTGCCGGTCCCGGCCGACCTCAACGTGTACGGCAGCAGCATCCCGCGCAGCGGTGGTGGCCAGACAGCAACGGTCGAAGACCTCGCGCCGCCCGAAGCCCGTGACGTCTGGTTCCGACCGCTCACCCTTCACGACTTCCGCAACGTCGAAGGAAACCACCTGAACGCCTGGGACATCGTCGGCACGTTCGACCCGAACTGCGCCGCTGGCTTCGACCCGCTGACTGGGTTCCAGCTCCAGGCATACGCGCCCGCCTCCATACGCCTGCCGGACGGCTCCATGCTCGGCCCCTCGCGCAACCAGGCAGGCTACGTCAACCAGCCGCCGTTGCTGCTCACCACGTTGGACGGCGCGGAATACTTCGCCGATCCCGACCGTTATGAGGGTCGACCGGGCGAGGCATTCATCAGCGCGATCCGAATACGTGTCAGCGGGGTCGACGAGCCCGGACCGGCCTCGGAGGCGAAGCTGGCCCGCGTAGCGGCCGACATCCACGAAGCGACCGGGCTGGTAGTCGATATCGTGGTCGGCTCCAGCGCCCGCCCCATCCAGGTCGACCTCGCCGCCGGAAAGTTCGGCCGACCGGCGCTGACGGTCAGCGAGGGGTGGGCGGTGAAGGGGGTTGCCGTGCGGTTCCTCCAAGCGGTTCGCTTCCAGGACGTCGCGATCTTCAGCTTGGTCCTGGTCGTGGCGGGCATCCTCGTCGCCCAGACGGCGTACCTGTCGGTTCGCGGCCGGCGGCGCGAGTTCGCGGTACTGCGCTCGCTTGGCTGGTCGCAGCTACAGATCACGCTGCTGGTCGAGCTGGAGATGCTGCTGCTCGGGATTGGCGCTGGAGGGCTGGCCCTCGCGCTCGGCATCCCGCTGGCGGCCCTCCTGAACGTGGAGACGGCGGAGCTCCAGTTCTTCGCGGTGGCGCCGCTCAGCGTGCTGGTCGCCGCCATTTCGGGGCTCGTTCCGGCGCTGGCCGCCGGTCGCGGTGCTGCCCACGACGCCCTCGTCGGTCCAGCGCCGCGGCGCCAGATCCGCCTCCGCAGCATCGACCAGCTGGCCCTCTCTGACCTGCGTCACTACCGGCTGCGCGAGGCGCTGCTCGGCGCAACGGGTGTCGCGCTGGGCGCGACCCTGGTGGGCGCGATCACCCTCATCGTGCTCGGCTTCTCCGGAGTCCTCGACACGTCGGTCCTCGGGGTCTACCTGTCGGATCGCGTCCGTCCCTTCCACCTCGTCATTGCCGGGCTGACCATGGCGGTCGCATCGGTCGCCGTTGCGGAGGTCATCGCCAGCGGGTACCTGGAGCGTGAGGCCGACCTGGCGGCGCTCCGTGCCCTCGGCTGGCCTCGCTCGGCGGTCAGCCGCTACCTGCTTGATCAGGCGCTGGCGCTTGGCCTCGTTGGCGGTTCCGTGGCGGCGGTCATGACCGTGGCACTGGCGATGGCGCTTGGCGCGGCCCCAGCCAATGCCGTTCTGTCGGCGGCCGTCGCCGGGATGATCGCAGTCGCCTTCTGCGCCATCGCTGTCATCGGCCCGCTGGCGTATGCGTATCGACGGCAGCCGGCCGCGAAGCTGTCAGGAGAGTAGGCCGCGGCTCGGCAC
>JANMPX010000295.1:0-1565 GCA_031370085.1 Chloroflexota bacterium
CGGGGCCTATTCGCGGCCGCACGCGGCGGTGGTGACCCTGGTCTACGAGGCTGCGGTGGTGGGGGGAGAGGCGCTGCCGGGCCTCGAGACGACCGAGGTCAGGGACTTCGGCCCCGATGAAATTCCCTGGGACGAGCTGGCCTTCACCACGGCGGAGAGCGCGCTGCGCGACTGGGTCGCCTCGCTGCCCGGACACGCCCCGCGCCACCTGCCCGAGCTGTACGTCACCGGCGACCCGGCGGGGAATGATCCTCAGGTGTAGCGGCGGAAGACGGCAACCGCGTTCTGCCCGCCGAAGCCGAAGCCGTTGATGATCGCCACACCCACGTCGCGCTTGCGGGCAACGTTCGGCACGTAGTCGAGGTCGCACGCCGGATCGGGCGTCGTGTAGTTGATGGTCGGCGGGACGACGCCGTCACGGATGGCCATCACCGCGGCCAGGGCCGACATGGCGCCGGCCGCTCCCAAGGTGTGTCCGACCATGCTCTTGTTGCTGCTCACCGCCAGCCGGTCGGCGTGCGTGCCGAAGGCGGCGCGGATCGCCATTGACTCGGTGGCGTCGTTGAGCGGCGTGCCGGTGCCGTGCGCCGCCACGTAGTCGACCTGCTCGGGCTCGATCCCCGCGTCGCGCAGCGCGCGCTGCATGGCACGCGTGGCGCCGTAGCCGGCCGGATCGGGAGCGCTGATGTGAAAGGCATCGGCGGTGAGGGCTCCGCCAGCCACCTCGGCCAGGATCCGCGCTCCGCGACCCTCGGCATGGGCCGCCGACTCCATGACCAGCACCCCGGCCCCCTCGCCGAAGACGAACCCGTCCCGGTCCGCGTCGAACGGCCGCGACGCATGGGTCGGATCGTCGTTTCGCTTCGACAGCGCGCCCATGTTGGCCAGCGCGGCGAAGGCGACCGCCAGGATGGCGGATTCGGTCCCGCCGGCGATCGCCACGTCGACGTCGCCGCGCTCGATCAGGCGCTGCGCCTCGATGAAGGCCTGCACCCCCGAGGCGCAGGCGGCCACGCTGGTGATGACCGGTCCGCGGAAGCCGTTCTGGATGCTGATCTGGCAGGCGGCCATGCTCGGCGACAGCATCGGCACCATGAACGGGCTGACCCGCTTGCCGCCCTGCTCAAGGAAGATCCGCTCGCCGGTCGCCACGTCGCCGATCCCGCCACCCCCGGTATTGACCACCACCGCGATGTCGTCGCGATTGGCATCGGTCACCTGCAGGCCCGAGTCCGCGATCGCCTGCGCCGCCGCAGCGACCGCCAGCTGGCTGAATCGCGCCATGCGCCGCGCCTGCTTGAAGTCGATCCAGGTCGCCGGGTCAAAGCCCTTGTCCTCGGCCGCGATGCGCACCTCTTCCGCGGCGGGGTCGTACGCGGTGATCGGGCCGACGCCGCTCACGCCGGCGGTCAGGTTCGCCCAGAAGGTCTCGGGGTCGTTGCCGATCGGCGTGATGGCGCCGAGCCCGGTGACGACCGCGCGCCGGCGTGGATCGCGAATCATGCGGTGGAGCTACTCCTCGAAGCGGCGCACGATGATCGTGCTGTTATGGCCGCCCAGGCCCA
>JANMPX010000010.1:0-4665 GCA_031370085.1 Chloroflexota bacterium
GGCGCAGCATGCTGGCAGGACTGAACGCTGAGACACGGCGGCAGGTCGACCGATTTCGCGGAAAGGTGGTCGCCAACACCGGCGACGGCCTCATCGCTCTCTTCGACGGCGCCGAACGAGCCATTCGCTGCGGGGCGGCGATCAGCGACGCGGCGGCACGGCTGGGCCTGCCGCTGCGCTGCGGCGTACACACCGGCGAGGTGGAGCTGATCCCGGACAACGTCCGGGGGGTGGCGGTCCACATCCTTTCCCGCGTCACCGCCCTGGCTGCGCCGGGCGAGGTCCTCGTGTCGGGCACCACGCATGAGCTGGTCGCCGATTCCGACCTGCGTTTCGCGGACCGCGGCCTTCACGAGCTGAAGGGCGTAACCGGCAAGCGTCAGGTCTGGGCGTTCGTCTCCGGCTGAGGTTCGGTTGCTAGCGCGCCCCGATCAGGCGCACCAGGCCGGGGGTCCCCGCTACCGCGACCAGCCGTCGCACCACCTTGGGCGAGAGCCGCGCCACGGCCTTGAGGGCCTTCGTCACATCCTCGGTCGACAGTGAGCCGGCCAGGTCGATGAGTCGCAACAGCGTCGCATCGTCGAGCGCGCCGAGGATCGCGAAGATGCTCGCCGTGTTGGCGGGCTCGGCCTCGACGAACGCCCCGACGCCGCGATTGAAGAGCTGCACGAAGCGGAGCAGGCCGGAGAGGCGGTCATGGAGATCGCCGAGCTCCGGGTCCGGCCGGGCACCGGCCGCCTGGCGGGCGAGTGCCACGCAGCGTTCAATGAGCGGGATCGCCGGGTCGGCCTCGCGCTCCTTGCGCGCCCGCGCCACGCGGCGGAACCACTCCCAGTGGTCGCCGACGACGCGGTAGGCGATGGCTGCCGGGCCGCGTTGACCCGTGCGCCGAAGGGGCGCGCCCCTTTCGACGAGGCCCCAGGCCTCGCACTCGGCCAGCGCCAGGCTGGCGGCACGATGTGAAAGTCCCAGCGCGGCTCGGATCTGCGGTTCGCTGAGTGGGCCGCCATGGACCAGGAAGTAGCCCTGCACGGCCGCTGTCGACGGTGCCACGCCCCAGGCGGCGCCGATCTCTCCCCACGCGGCGGCGAATGTGCGGCGGATCTCCTCGGCTGGGGCTGGCTGGCTCATCGTGCTACGCGACGATAGCAGGGTCGGCGGCCGAGCCGGATCGGGGGCTTAGTACCTCTTGTGCTGCATCCGTCACTAATCGAGTCCAATCGTGCGGCATTTAGCACGATGGGTACTGCCAACGCTTTCCAGAGGCATTTCGGCCCTTGGCTCAGGCTTTCGTGGGCCGATGTAGCACCATGCGTGCTAACCGGCCCCGTACCGGGCACGAAGAAGCCCCGGTGGTGGGCCGGGGCTTCAGGGGTTGAAGACGAAAAACAGACTAGTGGCAGCCGCCTGCCTTGGCGGGGGAGCCATCGGTGTTGAACGAGCTGCCGCAGGCGCAGCTGCTGACCGCGTTGGGGTTGTTGATCGCAAAGCCGGAGCCCATCAGCGAGTCGACGTAGTCGATCTCGGCGCCGCCCACGTACTGGGCGCTGTAGGCGTCGATCACCACCGGTACGCCGGCGTGGTCCTCGACCCGGTCGTCATCGGCGATCTTGTCGTCGAAGGCCAGGCCATAGCTGAAGCCGGAGCAGCCACCGCTCTTCACGAAGAGGCGCAGGGCCGCTTCGGACTTGCCTTCGCGCGAGCGCAGCTCGACCACCTTGGCGGCGGCCGCCTCGGTCATGCTGACCAGCAGCTCAGAGGAGGGTGCGGGGGCAGCTGGCGGGGCTGTCTGCGTCGTCGTCTCGGTCATCGTCATGGAATCAAGTTCTCCTCTGGCGCGGTGTGCGCCGCGTCGCTCGGAAAGGGTCGCTTCGGAAAGTATAGCAGCGGGTCGCGTCAACTCTGCAATGGGCCGATTGGACCGGCCGATCCAGACACGCTCCGCCCGCTCCATCGGTACACTCATCCCGACCTCCCACACACGAGGCACCTGAACAGATGAAGCTTGCCAGCCGCATGGAGCGGATCGGCACCGAGACCGCCTTCGAGGCCGCCGCGCGCGCCCGGGCGCTGGAGGCGACCGGCCGTGACGTGATCCACCTGGAGATCGGTGAGCCCGACTTCGACACCCCGCGCCACATCAGCGAGGCCGCGAGCCACGCCCTGCTCGACGAGAAGATGACCCACTACACGCCGGCAGCTGGCATCGCTCCGCTCAGAGCCGCCATCGCCGCCGACGTCATGCGCTGGAAGGGGATCGAGGCCACCCCGGAGCAGGTGATCGTCACGCCCGGCGCCAAGCCGATCATGTTCTACGCCATGCTCGCCCTCATCAACGAGGGCGACGAGGTCATCTACCCCAACCCCGGCTTCCCGATCTACGAGAGCATGGCCCGATACGTCGGCGGGGCGGCGGTGCCGGCTCCGCTGCGCGAGGCGAACGACTTCCGGATGGATGTCGCCGAGGTGGCCTCCCTGGTCACCGATCGCACCCGGCTGATCGTCTTCAACACGCCGCACAACCCGACCGGCTCGATCCTGACGCAGGAGGACGTGCGCGAGATCGCGCGGATCGCCAACGAGCACGACCTGGTCGTCCTGGCCGATGAGATCTACGGCCGCCTCCAGTACGAAGGCGACTTCCTGTCGATCGCCACGTTGCCCGGCATGGCCGAGCGCACGATCACCCTGGACGGCTTCTCCAAGACCTTCGCCATGACCGGCTGGCGGCTCGGCTACGGAATCGTGCCGGGCTGGCTGGCGCCGTCCTTCTCCCGCCTGGTGATCAACTCCGTCAGCTGCACGAACGCCTTCGCCCAGGCCGGCGCGATCGCCGCCCTGACCGGTCCGCAGGACGCGGCCTACGCAATGCGCGAGGAGTTCATTGCGCGGCGCTCGCTGATCGTGGATGGGCTCAATAAGATCCCGGGGGTCAGCTGCGTCATGCCGCACGGCGCGTTCTACGCCTTCCCCAATGTCAGCTCCTTCGGACGGACCAGCAACGAGATCGCGGATCACCTGCTCTACGACGCGGGGGTCTGCGGCCTGTCGGGGACCTCGTTCGGCAGCTACGGCGAGGGCTACCTGCGCTTCTCGTATGCCAACTCCCGGGAGAAGCTGGCCGCCGCGCTGGAGCGAATCGGCGACTCGCTGGCCAGGCTGGAGCGCACCGGCGAGCTCGTCCACGCATGACCACCATGCAGCAGCGGACCGCAGACCACCTGTATGACGAGGCGGCCGGCTCGTTCGAGCACTGGGACCTGCTGCGCGAGGTGATCGACGAGGCGATCGACCTGGCGCTCAACTACCGCCAGAGCGGCCATCCGGGTGGATCGCGCTCCAAGGTGCACCTCTTCCTGGCGCTCCTCCTGTCAGGCGCCATGCGCTGGGACATCCGCAAGCCCTGGCGCCCGTTCGCGGATCGATTTGTGCTCGCGGCCGGCCACACCGTGCCGCTGGTGTACGCCACCCTGGCCGTCCTCAACGAGACGCTGCGCGCCCGCGCCGAGCGCGACCCGGATCCCGCTTTCGCCTTCCCTGATGACGGCCGCTGGGCGCTCACCTGGGAGGACCTGCTCAAGTTGCGCCGTCGTGGCGGGCTGCCCGGCCACGCCGAGATGGAGGGCAAGACCCTCTTCCTCAAGTTCAACACCGGGCCGTCCGGGCACGGCCTGCCCCCGTCGGCCGGGGAGGCGGTCGCGCTCAAGCTGGCCGGGGCCGAGGAGGTCAAGGTCTTCGTGGTCGAGGGCGAAGGAGGCCTGACCCCCGGCGCCAGCCATGAGACGCGCAACACGGCTTGGGGGCTGGGGCTCAATAACCTGGTCTTCCTGCTCGACTGGAACGACTATGGGATCGACGATCCGGCAGTCTCGAGCGTGGTGCCGGGGACTCCCGAGTCCTGGTTCAAGGCCTATTCCTGGCGCGTGACCGGAACAAAAGAGGGCTCGGAGTGGGGTCCCGTGACGCGAGCGGTGCTGGAGGCGGCGCGGGGCGAGAACCCGGATCGGGTCCCATCGGTCGCCTGGTTCAAGACCCGCAAGGGGCGTGGCTACGGCAAGTACGACAACAAGAGCCACGGCACCCCGCACCCCATGAACTCGCCCGAGTTCTGGACGGTGCGCAAGGGCTTCATGGAGCGCCATGGGGTGCAGTACCTGGGAGTGGATGAGCCGGCGCCGACCGATGCCGCCGACCGCGACGCCCAGGCCCGCCACAACTTCGTGGTGGCGATGGGCGTGCTGCGCAGCCGCACAGACGTGGTTGACGCCATCAGCGACCGCCTGGTGGAGGTGGCGGCGCTGGTGCCCGACAAGGTCGAGGGCTTCAACCTGGGCACTCACGGGGCGGAGATCTTCAATGACCCGCGTATCACCGACGTGCACGCCTACCCGCCGGAGATCTGGAAGCAGCCCGGCGAAAAGGCTCCCAATCGCGCCGCGCTGGCCGCCTGGGGTTCCTGGGTCAATGCCTTCGCGCGCGCCGAGTACGGGCGCCCTTTGTTCATCGTCTGCTCGGCCGACCTGGCCGATTCGACCAACATCAGCGGCTTCGCCAAGGACTTCGGCGAGATGCCCGGCTGGGGCTGGTACCAGCGCGACACCAACCCGCGCGGCGCGCTGCTGCCGCAGCAGATCACCGAGTTCACCAACGCGGGCGTGACCGTTG
>JANMPX010000028.1:0-2585 GCA_031370085.1 Chloroflexota bacterium
GTCGGTGGCGACGACGATCGGTACGGCAGGTGCCCCTGTGACGGAGACCTGTCAGCTTGGAGCCAGCGCCGGATCGGTGCTGATTGCCTTCCGGCTGATGACGGACGAAGCGGCCCAGTTCGACGGGTGGCACGTCCGGAACATCCAGCTGGATGGGGTTTCGGTGGGGACATCCGGTGACCTGACCCGTTGGGAGAATGAGAAGTTCTTCTCGCCGTTGCCGCTGAGCTTCGCGTTCACCCTGGTCGGCATCAACGGCACCGTCAATGGGTTCGGTGACGTGACCGCCGGCACCTCCGTCAAGGTCTTCCGGCCGACACTTAGCGCCGGCAACGACTACACATTGTCGCTTGCCGACCGGACCGCACTGGCCGGGTACGCCGACGTGGTGGCGATCGTGTCGGGGATCCCCGCCTCGGAGAGCAGCACGCTCTACCAGCCGTACAGCCTGATGGTGAATGGCACCGAAAGGGCTGACGGGGCGTAACTCCGCTTAACCTGAACCGATCAACGAGGCCCGCCGGTCAGCCGGCGGGCCTCGTCGTTATCCGGAGAAGGCCCGCCGCACCTGGTCGAGCGCCGCAAAGGCGGCGCGTCGCAGGCGCTGTGGCCCGCTGCCGTGCGTGCGTACTTCGACCGCCGACAGGGTCACGGCCCCAGAGACCGAGATGCGGACCCGGGATCGGCCGTGGGCATCGGCGGGGAGCAGGGTCAGCTCGATCACCGCGTCGGCGCCCGGCGGGCTCCCTCTACCCTCTCCCTCGAGGCTCCCTCCAACGAAACGCGCCGCACCCTCCAGCGGCTCGACCGCGGCCAGCGCGGCGAGCAGGGTCCCCTGGGTTCCCGACTCCCGCGAAGCGACCGTCATCACGCCGGCCTGCCCCAGCGCGGCAAGCACCACAGCCGTCAACTCGTCGTCATCGGTGCCGTAGACGTGCTCGGCCAGGAGGGCTTTGGCGCGGGCGACAGGCGTGTCGAGGAGCGAGGGATCGCCGCGGGTCGAGAAGCGCAGGTGGACCCCGTCGTCCCGCGCGTAGATCCCTGCCGAGACGCCTTCGCCCGGGTTGTCGAGCAGGTCGCCGGTCGCCTCGACCACCATTGACTCACCGATACCGAAGGTCTTGACCGTGCGCATGTGTACCGGCCGCAGAGTGAAGCGGCGCTCCAGGCGCGGGACCACCTGCTCGGTCCACATCCGGCGCATCTCCGACGGGACGCCGGGCATCAGCACGCTGATCGATCCATCGCGCTCGACCCACCAGCCCGGTGCCGAGCCGATCGGGTTGGGCAGGGCCTCGGCCGAGGGCGCGCGCAGCGCCTGGCGCAGGTTGGCGTCGGGCATCCGTCCGAAGGCGGCGAAGCGCGCCCGAAGCTCCTCCTCGAGGGCGGCGTCCGCAGAGAGCTCTTCGCCAAGGGCCTCTGCGAGTCCCTCGCGGGTGAGGTCATCGTGGGTGGGGCCGAGTCCACCGGTGGCGACCACCAGGTCGGATCGGCTCCTGGCCTCGGTGAATGCGGCCGCAATGGCGGCCTGCTCATCGGGAAGCGTCCGTCCGCCCCGCAGCGGGATTCCCAGGCGGGCCAGGGCGGCGCCAAGGAATGCGGCGTTGGTGTCCACCGTCTCGCCGACCAACAGCTCGGAGCCGATGCTCAGCAGCTCGGCGATCGGCCCGTCGCTCGGCTCATTCATCGGCCTTCCAGTCTAGTCCGCGGCAGCGATCCATCCGTCCGGCTAGCATGCGACCCAATGGCATCCTCGATGGGCCGCGAGACCCGCATCACCCCAGACCTGCGCGCCTGGCTGCTGGCCAAGCTGCGCTTCCCGGTGATGGCCACCATCGGCAAGGACGGCATGCCGAGCCTGTCGGTCATCTGGTTCGACCTCGATCCCGAGCGCGATGACGTGGTGCTGCTGAATACCCTGGCCGGCCGGGTAAAGGACAAGCACCTGCGCCGCGACCCGCGTATCAGCCTGTGCTTCGAGGATGAGACCGATTACATGACCATCGAGGGCCGCGTCGAACTGTCTGACGACCACGAGAAGGCGCTCGCCAACATCTGGGCCATGGCGCGCCGCTATGGCCAGGGAGAGGGCTCCTTCGCGATGGGCGACCGGGTCGACATCACGGTCCACGTGGAGCGCGTCATCTGGCACCGTTGACACCGGGCGCGGCTGATTCGATTCGGCTGGGCATGCTGGCCTGGAACCAGTACACCGATTGGCCGGCACTGCGCGCCACCGCCATCCGCGCCGACGAGCTGGGCTACGACGACCTGTGGACCTGGGACCATCTGTACCCGATTGTCGGCAACGTTGAAGGGCCGATCCTCGAAGGCTGGATGGTGCTGGCCGGCTGGGCTGCGGTCACGCAGCGCGCGCGGATCGGTCTGATGGTCGGCGCCAACCCGTTCCGCAATCCGGCCCTGGTGGCCAAGATGGCGACCACCCTCGACCACATCTCCGGCGGCCGCGCCATCCTGGGGATTGGTGCGGCGTGGTTCGAAACCGAGCACATTGCCTACGGGTTCGAGTTCGGCTCGTCCCCGGGGGAGCGGCTGCGCTGGCTCGAGGAGGCGGCGCGCATCAT
>JANMPX010000038.1:0-2410 GCA_031370085.1 Chloroflexota bacterium
CCCCACCTCGGCGTTCAGGTCGATCGTGACCGCCGACATGGCATGCGCACTATCCATCGCGATCATCCATGTGGTCGGACCCGACATCTTCCACACGACCACGATACATGGCCGCATCGGGGAGGCCGAGTCCGCGCGACCGCTAGCGAGCGATCGCGCCTCGACGCGATGGTCCTGGCGGCTGGCCTGACGTCTCGCCGTGAACCCGTCTCCTACAGAGCGTGTCGCACAAACAAGCGGGGAGGCGCCTGGCTCAGTGGCGGTGGCGCCGGGTCATGACTCGGGTGTGGCGAGCTTGGAGCGCTCGAAGGCTCGGTCGAGACGGGGAGGCTCGCCCGTCGCCCGTCTGCCTGCGTATCCGGCTGGGTCGTCCAGCGGGCCATCCACCGGACGGTCCATCGGGTGGTCGGTTTCGGTTGTGGCGCCAGAGCTTGAGCAGGTTGTGGGTCGCACTCACCAGTCGCCACTCGCTCTGACAGGCGGTGCGACCACGGCGGCTCAGGCGCCGGATGCCGCGGCCGTCCTTGAACTGTCCGAACACCGGTTCGACGATCGCTCCGCGACGCCGATAGCGAGCCCGGCCGGACATTCGTGCGAGACGGCGGTGCATCCGCGCCCGGGTCGGGTAGCGGGTCCGGGTCGAGCCCGTGGTCGGACGCATCGGCGCGATCAGCAGGCGCGGTCCGCCCGATCCCTCGACCGCCGCGACGTGGTCTTCGCTCCAGTAGCCGGCATCGGCGAGGAGCGTCCCGATGCGGCCCTTGAGGCCGGCTTCGGCGAGGTTCGCTCGGGTCGCCTCGACCATCGGCTCGAGCTGACCGACATCGTTCTGCTCCTGGGTCAGTTCGGCGGCGAGGATGAGGCCGTCCTCGGCCACCACGAGCTGGCCGTTGTAGCCCTGCAGCCAGCCGTCCCCGGCCTTCATCTTGCGGCTGTCGGGATCGGTCGGGTTGCGTTGGGTCCAGCCCGGCTGACGTCTGATGGCGTCGGACTTGGGCTTTCGACCCCCGACCGGGTGGCCGGTCGCAGCCTCGGTCGCGGCGCGCTGCGCGAGCTGGTCCGCGAAGGCCCGCTCCCGGGCCGCGTCGGCCTCGGCCAGCTGGCGGCGCGCCTCCCTGAAGCGGGCCAGGCGGGTACCCCGCTCGGCGAGCTCGGGCGGCAGTTCGTCACCATGGTGCTCGGGGCCGTGGGTTGCGTCCTCGGCGGCATCGGCGGCGGCGGCCTCGGCGAGCATCTGGGCGATCTCGGCGTCGAGCGCGTCGGCCGAGCGGTTGGCCCGCAGCGAGGTCGCCGCGGCGAGCTTGGTGCCGTCGAGGGCGACCAAGCCGAGCTTGCCCAGACCGGCCTCGGCGCACAGCCGCAGGATCTGGTTGAACAGGTCGCCCAGCGCCGTCTCGTGGTCGGCCCGGAAGCGGGCGATGGTGGCGTGGTCGGGCAGCTGGTTGGCACAGATGATGCGGTACGCGATGTCGCGCCGGCAGCGGCCCTCGATCTGGCGGGACGAGCGTTCGCCCAGGCAATAGGCATAGAGCAGCAGGCCGACCATCATCGCCGGGTCGTAGGCCGGCGCGCCCCAGCCGTCACTCCGGTAGCGCGCCCGGAAGGCCGTCAGGTCGAGCTGCTCGACCGCGTCGAGGACGACCCACGCGAGGTCGTCGGCAGGCAGCCAGTCACGCAGCGACGGCGGCAGGAGGAACTGCTGATCCCGCTCAACCGGCCGGAAGTTGTGGCCCATCTCCGCCTCCCAGTACGTCAGACGGACATCGTAGCTGCGACCGGCTCGTGACGAGGGGTTTATGCGACACGCTCTGGCAGGCGACAGATCGGACGATCGTGGGCGCGGCTCGGCCGGGTGGGCGCGGCTCGGCCGGGTGGGCGCGGCTCGGCCGGGTGGCGGACCCGCCAAGGCCGATGTCCCGCGTGGCCCAGTGTCAGACCGGGGCGGCCAGCCAGTTCGGGAGTTCGCGGCTGAGCGTGGCCAGCGGCAGCGACCCGTGCCCCAGCACAGCATCGTGGAACGCCCGGAGGTCGAATGCCGACCCGTCGCGTGCCGAGAGCTCGGCCCGCAGCCGCTCGATCGCGCGCTGGCCGATCTTGTAGGTCAGGGCCTGGCCTGGCCAGGCAGATGTAGCGGTCCGTCTCGATGACGGCATCCGTCTCGGACAGCCCGGCGGCGCGGAGGAACTCGATCGACCGTTGACGCGGCCAGCGCAGCGCGTGGAGCCCGGTATCGACGACCAGGCGCGCCGCCCGCCAGGCCTGCGCGTCGAGCATCCCGAAGCGCTCGGCCTCGTCGCGGAAGAGCCCCATCTCGTCGGCCAGGCGTTCGCTGTAGAGGCCCCAGCCCTCCACGTACGCGCCGCCGACCATCCGCGCGCCAAGGCGGCGGAATCGGTTGAGATGCGGGTTC
>JANMPX010000039.1:0-2924 GCA_031370085.1 Chloroflexota bacterium
ACAGGAATATCGGAAAGTCTTACTTTCTAACGCATGACCCTCATTCGCCTCCGACCAAAGGGACAACTGACCTTGCCCGATTCCATCCGGCGCCTCGCGCACGTGGACGAGGGCGATGTTCTGGAGGTATCTGTCGAGGAAGTGGGGATCGTGTTGCGGGCGAAGAAGCTCGTTGATGCGGATCAGGCCTGGTTCTGGACCGATGCGTGGCAGCGCGGCGAGCGACGGGCGAGCCAGGACATTCGCAACGGGCGGGTCTCCCCGGCACAGGGCGCGGACGAATTCCTCGACTCGCTCGAGTAGGGCATGGCGACCTACGCGAGAACTCGTCAGTTCGATCGGGACTGGCGACGACTCCACTCGGCTGACAGGGACCGATATCGGCTGGCATTCCGGAAGTTCGATGCCGACCTGATCGCCGGTCGCTTCCGGCCGGGCCTGCGAGTCAAGGGCGTCCAGGGAGCCCCTGGCGTGTTCGAAATGACCTGGGCGCCCGATGGCCGAGCGACCTTCGAGTACGGTCACAGCCAGGGTGTCGGCCCCCACCTGATCTGGCGCCGCATCGGGACCCACGCCGTCCTCGCGGCACCCTGAGCAGACGCGTGGCTCAGGAGCCACCCTGTGCCGCCCTCACCATCCGTGAACGCTCAGCGTTCGTATCGGCCAACTTGACCAGTCCGAAGGGCCGATTGCCCCCATTTCACCTCCTTCTTGGCTGCGGCGCTCGCCCAGCGATCAGGACGGCCAGGCAGGGGTGGCTACTTGGCCGATATGCACGCCCAGCGTTCACTATCCCGCGACCGCGAAGCCATGAGCCACCCTGCGGCGATGCCCCCGATCTGTCGCCCGTCAAAGCCCTTTGTGCGGCTGTGCGGCTGTGCGGCTGTGCGGCACAAGGCGCCTTAACGGCGCAACCGATGCACCGGTCGCGACCTGCGCAGACCTTGCAGAAAGCGGAGGTCCTATGATCTGCTCGCGGCAGAAGCCGAACCGTGCCCAGATCGGAAGGGAAATGACCATGCAGCGACGCGCCGAGGTCTACCGCTGATGGATGCGCAGGCCGTGCGCGAGCATGCCGAGGCGCACTGCAATGCGCTGCTTGCCGGCGACGTCGGTCGGGCTGCGGAGGAGATGAGCAAGGAGCTGCGGTCGAACCTGGGTCAGATCGTGGCCATGCTGCCGCTGCCGCTGACCGAGGCCACTGTCGAGTCGCTCGAGGTGACCCCGAGCGGCTACCGGGCGGTGCTGCGCCAAGTCGGCGAGACCCACACGATCCGCCTCGAGACGCGCTGGAAGGAGCGCGACGGCCGGCCGACGATGGTCGAGGCCAGCCATCTGCCCGAGGCATCGGTCGAGCCGGTCGCCGAAACCGAAACGGCGGAGGGCAAATCCGCAGACGCAGGGTAGGCTTGCCCGATGACGATCTGGACTGCCGGCGACCCGCTCGAGCACTCCCGGCACCCTGAGCGGAGTAAGGGCCCGGTAAGGAGCCTTGCCTACGCTTCGCCGGTGCCGTTTCGCGACCTCGTCAGCCGCCATGCCATGCGTGAAGCCAGGCAAGAGGGGCTAGGGCGGCTCGGACACGTGGGGACGGAGCGCCATCCACGCGGCGGCCACCCCGATCCCCAATCCAGCGGTGAAGATCGGCCAGGCGAACGACGTCGGGATCCCGCCGCCGAGGACGACGCCCGCATTGAGCAGGAAGCTGGCGATGACGATGGCACCTCCGAGCAGGAGCGCCCCGAGGTGACGCGGGCCAAAGCGGAGTGACCCACCCGAGCGCAGGCGTCCGGCGCAGGCCAGGCCGAAGCCGATGAGGGCCAGGCTGACCGCGATCGGCGCCCAGATCGGGCCTGCCCAGGGAGCCGGCAGGAGGAAGAGGATGTCCCAGGTGCCCACGCTTGGGGGCCAGCCGCTGAAGAGCCACAGCCAGCCGTAGTAGCCGATGTCCCAGGTGCCGAAGACCACGCCGGCCCAGGCCAGGCGCTCGAGCGGGCTCCGCCCGGCGATCCAGGCCACAGCGCCGATCATGACCAGGGTCGCCCCCTCCCTCCCCACCTCGATCCAGCCGAACGGCATCGCGGCGGGGGAGAGGTCGATGGGGAAGACTGAACCCGTCGGCAGGCCCAGCGCCGCCCGCAGGTAGACGACCACCGCCGACTCGAGGTACGCCATGGCCACCGCGTAGAGGACGATCCCCGCGGTCAGGCCGAGGGGCGGGAGCCATGCCGGACTGCGGGGCGTCGGCGCCGGTTGCTGATCCACCATCGGTCCGGAGAATACAGGGGGCGCGGGGTGGGGCGCCTGGTCCGGCCGGGCCGTCAGTGGGACCACGCCTTTGTCGTCGTTACGCATCGGGCCGTCATTGGGACTGCGCCATGGGCCGGGTGACGTGTGCGGCCGTCACGCGGGAGGGACCCGTGGTCGCAGTGACGGTGGGGCCGTCAGATCGGCTCGCCGGGTCACACCGTCAGCGGTTCGCCCGCAACCACGCCAGCACCTCGGCCATCGAGCGGCAGTCGACTTCGTTGTAGCGGCCCACGCAGTGAGCTTGACTCGTCCCGAGCGATATTGTACGTTTCGTACGAAATGTCCGAACCGAAGCGCATCAGCGTAGCCCGCAGTGAGTTCTCCGACCTGGTGAATCGCGCAGCCTACCGGCACGAGCGCGTCCTGATCACCCGGCACGGCAAGGCAATCGCAGCGGTCGTCCCGGCTGAGGACTTCGAACTGCTCGAGGCCCTTGAGGACCGTGCTGACCTCGAAGCGATGAGCGCCGCTCTTGCGGATCCGGCAAATGCCGAGCCAATCCCCTGGGAGCAGGTCAAGGCTGAACTCGGGCTCTGAGCCCGCGAGGGGGAGATGGCGTACCGCGTCCAGTTCCTGCGGTCCGCCAGGCGTGAGCTCGGCGACCTCCCGCCACC
>JANMPX010000066.1:0-17920 GCA_031370085.1 Chloroflexota bacterium
TGCCGGCTCGACGCGAACGGATGCCCGCGGTGTACGACCAGCACGAGCTCGTCCTCGTACAGAAGCGAGGCGATCACCTCGGCATGCTGGATGGGCCGCATGAGCCCGATCTCGACCTCCTCGCGTAACACCATTTCCAGCACGTCCTCCGAGTGGCCGCTGCGCACCGACAGGTGCACGCCCGGGTGGTCCGCCTGGAATCGATGGAGCATGGTCGGCAGCACGTAGGTGCTCACCGCCGGCGCCGCACCGATAGTCAGTCGCCCGCCGCTTCCGCTGGCAACCTCGGCCACTGCCTCGCGACCGCGCTGCACTGCGGTAAGCGCCCGCTCGGCGTGAGGCAAGAAGGCGCGCCCGGCCTCGGTCAGGCGGCTGCCATGGCGGCCGCGAGCGAAGAGCTCGCTGCCGAGCGTGCGCTCCAGCCCCTGGATGCGCGCGGTAAGTGCTGGCTGGCTCACGAACAGGGCCTCAGCGGCGCGGCTGATCGTGCCATGGCGAGCCACCTCGACGAAGGCCTGGAGCTGGCCGAGCTGGGGAACGGCTATATCGGTCATGCTGATGGTACCCATTGAAAGAATCGCCTTGACCGATACTACGGCATCCCCCAGGGTAGGGCAATGATCACGACCAGACCCCGACAGACAATCTCGCCGGCTTACCGAGCGGAGCTGGCCAACTCGTGGCTGCAATGGAGTCCTGAGCCGGTCGAGGAGCCCCAGCGGCTCAGCGTGGCCGAGCTGGCCGAATGCCTGTGCCCGGACCTCTGCGACCGCGATCACCCCAACGAATAGCATCGAGGCGCTCACCGTGATCGCCCCCCCGAAGGCGCCGCAGGCGGCGACCACAACGGGTGCCAGGCTCGACGATGAGGTGCGAACGACCCGCCGCTGGATGACGGGCGAACGCTTCGCGAGGACCACCCGGCTCTACTCGCCGCGCCAGGTCGTCGAGCAGCGCGGGACGATCGAGACCGACTACCCGGTCGCACGCAACGCGGCGGATCGGTTCCATGCCCGGCTGCAACACCTGTTCGAGCAGCGGAGCTCGATCACCACCTACGGTCCCTACTCCCCCGGACAGGCGGTCGCCATGAAGCGCGCCGGCATCGAGGCGATCTACCTCGGCGGCTGGGCCACCTCCGCGAAGGGGTCGATGGATGAAGACCCTGGCCCTGACCTGGCGAGCTACCCGCTGGGCCAGGTGCCCAACGAGGCCGCGGGCCTGGTACGGGCACTCCTGACCGCCGACCGCTACCAGCGCTTCATCCGCTCCCGCATGACCGATGCCCAGCGCGCCGCGACTCCAGAGATCGACTTTGCACCCTGGATCATCGCCGACGCCGATACCGGCCACGGCGGCGACGCGCACGTCCGCAACCTCATCCGCCGCTTCGTGGAGGCCGGCGTTCCCGGCTACCACATCGAGGACCAGAAGCCTGGCGCCAAGAAGTGTGGCCACCAGGGCGGCAAGGTGCTGGTCCCCAGCGACGAGCAGATCAAGCGCCTCAACGCCGCCCGTTTCCAGCTCGACGTGATGGGCGTCGCGGGCATCATCGTGGCCCGGACCGATGCCGAGTCGGCAAGCCTGCTCGACGGCTGCGCGGACGAGCGCGACCAGCCCTTCATCCTTGGCGCGACGAGTACCGACGTGCCGGCCTACCGGGTGGGCTACCTGGCGGTGATGCGCCGGCTGCACCGCGCCGGCCTGACCGACATCAATGGCCACCTGCTCTACGTGATACCCGAGGCCGACTACGCGTCCGCCGATGCGTGGCTCGAGGAGGTCGGGCTGACCGAAGCCATCGATCAGACGGCGCGAGCTCACCTCGCCGGTGCGACCTCGACGCCGGAGGAGATGCTCGACGCCGTGGCCGACCGCTTCCTGGAAGTGTGGCAGGCGCGGGCCGATCTGAAGACGCTCGGCCAGGCTGTCGCGGACCTCATGACCTTCCGGGCCGATGAGGGCTTTGAGCTTGAGATGAGTGTCGAGGAGTGGTTGGCGTTCGCAGGCAACGCGTCATGGAGCGCCACCCGGACCAGGGCCGCCGAGCTGGGTCTCCAGGTCACCTGGGATGCGGAGCGTGCGAGGACGCCTGAGGGCTACTACCAGGTCCAGGGAGGCATCGGCTACGCCATCGCGAAGTCGCTGGCCGCGGCGCCCTTCGCCGACCTGCTATGGATGGAAACGAAGACGGCCGACCTGGCCGATGCGCGCGAATTTGCCGAGGCCATTCATGCGGTCTATCCGGACCAGATGTTGGCCTACAACCTGTCGCCCTCGTTCAACTGGGATACGACCGGGATGAGTGACGAGGAGATGCGCGCCTTCCCTGACGAGCTGGGGAGGTTGGGGTTCGTCTTCAACTTCATCACCTACGGCGGCCACCAGATCGACGGGCTCGCTGCCGAGGAGTTCGCCACCGCCCTGCGTGAGGACGGGATGGTGGCCCTGGCGCGTCTGCAGCGCAGGCTTCGGCTGCTCGAGTCCCCCTACCGCACGCCGCAGACGCTGGTCGGAGGCCCCCGGGCCGATGCCGCGCTGCTGGCCGCTTCCGGGCAGACCGCAACCACCAAGGCGATGGGGCCCGGCTCGACACAGGTCCAGCACCTGGTCCAGACCGAGGTGCCGCCCAGGCTGCTGGCCGGCTGGCTCGCCCGCTGGGCCGAGCATCACGGCCTGGCCAGCACACTCCAGGTTTCGCTGCGCCCGCACACGGCGGGCTCCGAAGTGCTCGAGCTGAGCGTCGTGGAAGCATCGGGTGAGAAGGTCGCCAACATCGTGTTCGCCACCATCGCCGATCGCCGCGGTCGCTCGATCCTGTCGGTCCGGGACCAGAACACGGTCGACCCGGCACTACGCCGCAAGCGGCTGATGACGCTGTTGCACCTGTTCCTGATCCACCGCTACCGAGCTGCATCGGTCCATTACCTGACCCCGACCGATGACAATCACCGCCAGGGCCAGCGCATGCTGGAGCTGGGCATCTTCGGGTCAGTGAACGACGAGGTGGGACAGATCCTGGTGGCCGACGTGAACGCCAAGGCCATCCGTGCCCTCGTCGACCCGGCCGGATCCGAGTTAGAGCGCCTGATCACCGGGGCCTGAGGCCCCCGCTCTCCCGGCGCCATGCACGACCTCTGCCGCTGATGCAGCACCGTGGGCCTTCACTCCTGGATAGGACTGAGGGGTCGCGAGTGACGTTATTCTGCTAGCCGTTCGGCGGGCTGCGGCTGCCCCCGGGCAACTCTGAGCCGCCGGCATCTTGAGTGCCACGCCGCAGGCAGAGCACCGAGACCGTCCTGGCGGCTCCTGCAGGATCCGGCTGGAGGCGCGCTTCGCCTAGCTGTAAATCCGCCTACTTGACGTCGGTGAGCCGCTGGTAATCGACGGATAAGGGGCCTGCCGCTAGGCTTTGCCTCCTGTTTCCGGGGTCCGGCGTCGAGTGCCCGGGCGCCAGGCCCCGGACAGGTTGCCAGCGGACCCGCTCGCCTCCCACGACGGGAGGAGCCCGGTGACCATCGGCGACCGGATTGGCATCGCCGCGCTTGCCTCGGCGCTTGCCGCCATCGCGCTGGGAGGCTGGCTGATGCTGGGCTCCGGCTCTGCAGCAAACCCAGGCAGCGACCAGCTGCTGGATCCCCTATCGCAGTTTCCGGCCGCCTCCCGGGCGTCCGCGGACGGGGTCGTGGTGGACGTAGAGGGCGGCGTCCTGCGACCGGGGATCGTGCGACTCGTTGCCGGAGCGCGGGTTGCCGATGCGATCGCGGCGGCAGGTGGCTATTCGCCCGCTGCCGACCTGCTGGCGGCCTCCGCGCAGATCAACCTGGCCGCGCTCCTGCGCGACGGACAGCAGGTCCTTGTGCCGAGACTCGGCGCTTCGACGAGTGGCGGGAGCAGCTCCGGCGGCGACAACGGGCTGGTCGACCTCAACCATGCGTCGTCGGACGAGCTTGATGCACTGCCGGGGATCGGCCCGGTCACCGTCCAGAAGATCATCGCCGCGCGAACGAAGCAGCCCTTCGCGACGCTCGACGAGCTGGTCGAGCGCAAGGTGCTGACCAGCTCCCAGCTGGAGAAGATCCGTGATCTCGTGACGGTTAGCTGAGGCTAAGGTCTTCGGTGACCGCGCGGCTGGCACTGCCGGGGGCGCTCGCCGGCTGCGCACTGGGGATCCTGGCCGCGGATGCCCACCTCGTGGCAGCGCTGGCGCTGGGCGCGGCGGTGGCCGTGGTCGGCACGATGCTCGGCCTGGCAGCGCTCGCTTGGCGACCGACGGCCGGAATGCTTGTGCTTGGTGTCGCCTGCATGGCGGGTCTCGTGCTCGGAGTGGGGCGAGGCGGCGCGGCCGTGCTGCCCACCGGTCCGGGCAGCGTGGGCGGGCTGGTCGGCCACGGGGACGTCCGGCTGGCCGGGACGCTGGTCGACGAGCCGCGGCCGAACGGCAGTTCCCAGCAGGCGATCCTCGACCAGGTCCGGGTGGGGGCCGGCGGCGGCCGACCGGTGCGCGCCAGGCTGCTGGCCCGGCTGCCTCGCTCAGTGTCACTGCAGATCGGCGACCGGATCACCCTGGTGGCGGCTATCGAGGCGCCTGAGGCGTTCGATGGGTTCGACTACCCCGCATTCCTGGCGCGGCAGGGGGTCGGCGGCATCGTACAGGCCCGAACGGCCGCGGTGGCCCATCGTGGCGGCGGTGGGCTGGCGGGCGTCGCAGCCGCGGCACGCGGCTGGCTGTTGCGGGGGCTGAACGACCTGATCCCCGAGCCGGAGGCCGCGCTCGGCGACGGCATCCTGCTGGGCGCCCGCGCCGGCATTGCGCAGCACGTCAGCGACGCATTCGCCACGGCCGGCCTGACTCACGTGGTGGCCATCTCGGGCTGGAATATCGCGATCGTCGCGGCCCTGGTCGGGAGTCTGACCCGACGCCTGGAGACCCGGCGCGGCGGACGGTGGATGGCCCCCGTGCTCAGCATCACGACAGTCGCTGGGTACGTGGTTCTCACCGGGGCGTCACCATCGGTGGTTCGCGCCGCGCTGATGGCCGGAGCGATGCTGGTGGCACGGCTCGGCGGGTCGCGGGCGCATGCCGCATCGGCCCTGGCGCTGGCGGCGCTGGTCATGCTGGTCGCCGCCCCACCGGTCCTGTGGGACGTGGGATTCCAGCTGTCGTCGCTGGCCACCGCGGGCCTGATCTGGTTCGGTGCCGCCATCGAGGCCCGCCTGCACCGATGGCCGGGTTGGCTGCGCGAGCCGGTGGCGCTCACCCTGGCGGCCCAGATCACGACCCTGCCGGTGATCGTCAGCACCTTCGGCAGGTTCTCGCTGGTCGCCCCGCTGGCCAACGTGGTGGTCGTGCCGATGGTGCCCCTGGCCATGCTGGCCTGCGCGGTGGCCGCCGCTGTTGGGGCGATCCAGACCGTGATCCAGATCCCCGTCGTGGGAGACCTGCTGGCCTGGGTGAGCGGGGGGTTCGGCTGGCTGATCCTGCGGGCGATGATCGAGGCCGGGGAGGTGGCCGCCGCGCTGCCATTCGCGTCGCTGAGCGTGGCCGCGCCCGGCTGGCTGGCGCTGGCCTGGTACCCGGGCCTTGCCCTCGTCTGGCGGCGGTGGCGGCGTTCTGCGGTCGAACCGGCTGAACCCCCGCCGGAGCCGGTAGCCGCAATGCCGATTCGGTCGGCGCCGCGGGATCGGTTAAGACCCGGCGCGACGGCGGTGGCATACCTGGTGCGGCTGCCGGTGGTGGCGCTCGGCGTCACCGCCCTGCTGGTGGCCATCTCGATCGCCGGCCTGCCGGATGGCAGGCTGCATCTGACCATGCTCGACATCGGCCAGGGGGACGCCATCCTGGTGCGGGCACCATCGGGCTCGATTGCGCTGATCGACGGCGGTCCCGATCCCGACCTGCTGCTGCAGCGTCTTGGAGAGGCTCTCCCCTGGTGGCAGCGGCAGATCGACGTCGTGATCCTGACGCACCCGCACGAGGATCACGTGGCCGGCCTGCCTGCCGTGCTCGATCGATATCGGATCAGGCTGGTGCTCGACCCGGCGCGGACCTACCCGAATCCGAATTACGCACGCTTCCTGGAGGCGGCCCGCGCGGAGGCAGGGGCACAACTTATGGTGGCTAAAACCGGGCAGCGAATCAGGCTGGACGGCTCGACTAGCCTCACTGTCCTCTTTCCCTCGCCCACCGATCTGGCCGCACCGCTCCCGGCCAGCGACATCAACAACGCGTCGATCGTCACGCTGCTGCGGAGCGGCGGCTTCTCCGCGCTCCTGACCGGCGATGCGGAGGCGCCCGTCGAGGCGCTCCTGGCTGCGCGCGGGGTCCTGAACCAAGTCGACGTGCTGAAGGTCGGGCACCACGGGTCGAATTCGAGCACCTCCCCTCTCCTGCTCGACGCCGTGCAGCCAAGCGCGGCGCTGATCTCCGTGGGCGCTGGAAACGACTACGGGCATCCGCACCGCGTGACGCTGGAGAAGCTGGCGGCGATCCCTGGCCTGCAGGTCCACCGCACCGATCTCGAGGGCAATCTCGAAGTGATCAGCGATGGAGCGCGGTACGAGGTCCGCAGCCGCATCCGCGATGACGGATGGCGCCCGGTCCGCGCTCACCCGCCGTCCGCTGCCGGGCGGGGCACGACCAACTCTGGCGGGCCGGGTAGCATCCCGGCATGGCTCTTCCCACCCGTGCCCAAGCCGAAGCGCTGCTCGCCTCGTACGAGCTGCCGGACGCCGTCATGGCGCATGCCCGCGGCGTCAGCCAAGTGGCGGCCGAGGCGGCGCGGCTGCTGGCAGGCACGGGCGTGGCGGTCGATCCGCAGCTCGTCGAGGTCGCCGCCCTGCTGCACGACATCGACAAGCTCGCGACCCGAGACGGCGGCGAGCCACACGGCATGGTCGGTGCGCGCTGGCTGACGGAGCTGGGCTATCCGGAGCTTGGCGCTGCGGTGGCCTCGCACCCGGTGAGCTGCCTGCTCGACCCAGAGCGCGCCCCGCGCGACTGGGCGTCAAAGCTGGTGGCGATCGCGGATCGGCGCTTCGACCAGCGCTTCGTCAGCGTCGAGCAGCGGATCGACGGAATGGCCGATCGCTACCCGGAGTACCGCGACCAGCTCGACGCGGCCCGGGCACCGGCCCATGCTCTCGAGGCAGAGCTGGCGAGCGCGCTTGGCCTGTCAGCGGCCGAGCTGGACGGCGCCCTGCGCGCAGCCGGGAACCGAGGGGCTGTGGAGGCCGAATGACCGCCTGGCTGTTGCTGGTGCACGGGGACGACGGCTTTGCCATGGACCAGCTGCTGCGCGAGTTCGCGACCCGAGTGGGGGCGGCTGAGCGGACCGAGGTGATCCCGGTTGGCACCCCCGACGAGGCGGCGATCGACCGGGCGCGTCTGGCCTCCGCCTCGGTCGGCATGTTCGGGGCGCACCTGGCGGTGCTGCGCCAGCCACTGCGCGCCGCAGGCCGTTCGAACGCGGCCGCCGACCGGTTGCTGGCCCTGGTCAGTGGCCTGCCCGACGGCGCTGCGTTGGCCCTCGCCGAGCTGCGCCCATCGCGGGATGCGGGAAAGCCGCCGGCGCTGCTGAAGCGGCTGGCCGATGCGGTGCGGGAACGCGGCGGCAGCGTCGAGGAGCGGGCGGCGCCGCGGCGCAACGAACTGCAGGGCTGGGTCCGGGCGCATGCCGTCACGCTGGGGATCGCCATCGAGCCCAAGGCGGCGGCCCTGCTGGCCGAGCGGATCGGCGGCGCGGTGTGGGAATCGGACATCGAGCGCGGCGAGCAGACCCGGCTGGCTGATGGTGAGCTGCGCAAGCTGGCGATCTATGCAGGCGATCGGCCGATCCAGGTGGCCGATGTCGAGGCGCTGGTGGCCGATGTACGGCCGGCCAGCCTGTACGCCATCGGCAATGCCATCGACCGGCGCGAGCCGGCGGCTGCCGCCGCCGCACTGGAACGGGCGCTCACCGAAGGCCAGCCGGTGCTGCGCATCATGGCCGCGCTCCAGGCGCGCATCTCGGACCTGATCGTGGCTCGCGACCTGGTTGCGCGGCGCGCGACGCCGCAGGAGCTGGCCAAGCGGGTCGGTCGGGGCAACGCGCGATCCGCGGAGCGCGTGGTCGAGGCGGCCGGCCGCTACAGCGCGGCGGAGCTCGAGGCGATGTTGAAGGGACTGTTCGAGGCGGACTTCGCGATCAAGACGAATGCCATGCAGGAGGAGCCGGCGCTGGCGGCGTGGCTGGGAGAGCACCTGCTGGCCACGCGTCGGACGACGCGCGACTAGGGACGAAGCTCAGGCGGCTCCGGCGCGCAGGACCCGGTCGCTCTGGATGGCGAAGGTGCAGTGCGCCTCGCCCAGGCCCAGGATCCCGATCAGCTGGCGGTCAACGTACAGCTGCCGGCACGGGACGCACAGCGCACCGGGGATGGCGAAGAAGAGGCGCTCCTCGGCTGCGGCGTCGCGGAATGCTGCGTCGTAGACGCTGGCCAGCAGGCTTCCGCCGCAGAAGCGGCAGCCATCGGCTGGGTTGGCGTCCAGGATCGGCTCGGTCATGGCCCGAGCATGTGATCGACGCCGATCGGCCTCAATAGGAGGACCGGAGCGGTGCCGCATAGTACCGGGGTAGTACCCCCGGCCCAGGTCAGACGACGCGGACGACCTGCGGGGCGTTGCTCCAGAGCTCTTCCAGGCCGTAGAAGTCACGCTCCTCCGGCGAGAAGATGTGGACGATCACGCTGCCGTAGTCGAGGAGCACCCAGCGTGCCGAGCCGCGGCCCTCGGTGCCGAGCGGACGAATCCCCTCTTCACGGAGCTGGTCGACGATGGCCTGGCCAAGGGCGTGCACCTGGCGCTCGCTGCGGCCGCTGGCGATGACGAAGTAGTCCGCCATGGAGGTCACCTCGGCGGTGCGCAGGAGCACGACATCCTCGCCCTTCTTGTCGGAGGCGAGTTCCACGATCCGGTGCGCCAGCTCGGCCGGCTCGATCTGGATGCGCTCCTGTTCAGGTACCTGCAGCTCGCCCTCCGCTCGTGATGTCACGGCCTGCGCGGCCGCCGGTAGAGGCCTCTCGCTCGGATCAGCTCTTCCACCGCCGCGGGCACAAGGTAGCGGATGACACGTCCGGCCGCCACCCGGCGCCGGATGTCGGTGCCGCTCACCTGCAGCGCCGGCCCATCCAGCAGGTGAATCCGCTCAGCCGCCTTTCCGAAGCGATCACGCAACGCCCTGCGATCCGGCAGGGCCATCCCAGGTCGTGGCCCGACCGCCCATTCGGCCAGTGCGAGGATCCGATCGGGCTCGCGCCAGGTCTCGATCTGGGCGAGCGAATCGGCCGCCATCACAGGACCAGTTCGGCCGACGCCCCGTAGTGAGCCTGCAGCTCCTCGAGGCTGTCGACCGTGTATGACGGGCCGGAGCGTTCCATCTCGACCAGGCTGACCTCGAGCAGCGGGTTGTCAGCGATCGCCAGCCGGGTCATCAGAATCCGATCGGCCGCGTTGCTCATCGGCAGTCCGCCCTTGTGCGGCGGCCGCGCGGCCGGCATCAGCAGCACACGCTCGAGCCCCAGCGAATCGGCGGCGAGGCTTGCCAGCCACAGGTGACCGATATGCGGCGGGTCGAAGGTGCCGCCCAGGATGCCGATCCGCTGACCGCCCGAGGCCGCCTTGCGGCGGGTCTGTGCCCGCGGTGCGGTGAGCAGCAGGCTCACGACTCGTCAGCCCATTCGAGCTCAGCCTTGCCGATGCGGATCAGCGTGCCGGCCCCGGCTCCCTGGCGACGCAGCTCGGCGTCGATGCCGAGCCGCTCCAGCGTGCGCTGGAAGCGCTCGCGCGACTCCTCGTTGTCGAAGTCGATACGAGCGGCGGTGGTCTCGATCCGACGCCCGCGCACCCGGAAGCCGTCGCCCTCGGCGACCACCTCCCAGCCTTCCTCGAGTGGGTCGAAGCGATGGATCCGCAGGGCCGGCTCCAGTGGAGCCGCGGCCAGCTGCCGATCGGCCTCGATCAGCGCAGCGTCCAGCGCCAGTCGCAGCCCGTCCATGCCGGTTCCGTCGTGAGCGGAGACCGCAAGCGGCTGGTGACCCGCCTCGCGCAGGGCGGCCCGCACCCGGGGCCAGTGCTTCCGTGCGGCGGGCAGATCCTGCTTGGTCACGATCACTGTCAAGGGGCGCTCAAGCAAAGCCGGGTCGTGCTCGCGCAGCTCGACCTCGACCGCCTGCCAGGCAGCGACCGGATCGGTGGCAGCGCCGTCCACCACGCCGACCAGGACCCGTGTCCGCTCCACGTGGCGCAGGAAGGCGTGGCCCAGTCCATGACCCTCGCTGGCCCCCTCGATCAACCCGGGCAGGTCCGCGATCACCGCGCGCCGCTCCGCGTCGAGCTCGATCACTCCCAGGTTGGGCTCGGTGGTGGTGAACGGGTAGTTGCCGACGCGCGGCGTCGCGGCGGTGAGGGCAGCCAGCAGCGTCGACTTGCCGGCGTTCGGCGCCCCGACCAGGCCGATCTCGGCGATCAGCTTGAGCTCGAGCTCCAGCCAGCGCTCCTCTCCGGGGTCGCCTTTCTCGGCGTGAGTCGGCGCCCGGTTGGTCGCGGTCGCGAAGTGCACGTTGCCGCGACCGCCGCGACCGCCGCGTGCGACCATGAGGCGGCTCCCCGGGGCGAGCAGCTCTCCGAGCCACTCGCCGGGACCGTCCTCCGTATCGGCGGTGCGGATCACCGTTCCGGGCGGCACCGGCAGCGTCACCGATGCACCATTGCGACCGTGCGCCTTGCGCCCTGCGCCCGCGCCGCCGGGCTTGGCCCGCACGTGGCGCCGATGCAGGAAGTCACCCAGGGTGGTCATCCCCGCGTCGGCGGTCAGCACGATGTCGCCACCGCGCCCGCCGTCACCGCCGTCAGGTCCGCCGCGGGGGACGTGCGCCTCGCGGCGGAAGGATGATGCCCCGCCACCGCCGGCCCCGGCAGCAACGAAGATCCGGACGTGGTCAGCGAACATCGGGCATCGATGATAGCAACCGGCTCAGGCGGTTCCGGCTATGGCGCCTGGCGGCAGCCAGCGCGCCGGCGAGCCTAGAGGTAGCGGAGGGGGTTGACGTGGACCCCGTTGACGATCACCTCGAAATGAACGTGCGGGCCGGTGCACCAGCCGGTGCATCCAACCCCGGCGATCGTCTGGCCGCGGGCCACCGCGTCACCGACGGCCACGCTGATGGTGCCGAGGTGGTTGTAGCGGGTCACGATCCCGTTGCCGTGATTGATTTCGATGACCAGCCCGCCGCCGTTGTCCTTCCAGGCGGCCCAGGTGACGGTCCCGGCATCGGCCGCAATCACCGGGCTCCCGGTCGCCCTGGCAATGTCGAGCGCCTGGTGGCCCGAGCTGAAGTACTGGGTGATGATGCCGCCGGGGACCGGCCACAGCAGCATCCCGTTGCCCACGATCTTGGCCCTGGCAACGTAGGCGCGCTTGGCGGGGGCCGGGGGCGGTGGGGGCGCGACCGGGGTCGGCAGCGGGGCCGGCTGGACCACCAGGTGGGAGCCGGTGCGATTGAGCGCGGGATCGGTACCTTCCGGATCGGGGACGAGCGCGAAATGCGCGCTCTCGGCGGTCAGGGTCACCCCATCGGCGCCTCGAGCCACGCCGACGAGATTGAAATTACCGTGCCCGGTCACTGAATCGCCGCGGACGGCAACGAAGCCGGCGGCAGCGGTGATGGCGACGAGTCCGACGACCAGCAGGTGCGCCATGCTGCGCGGCATGGGGCGCGCTTTGGTCGACCGGTGCTGTGGCCGTGGCAGATCGGGCAATAGAGAGGGCTCCGCGAGTGGTTTTCCGGTAAGCCGACTACCCGACCTCGTTCCTGCCTTCGCGCCACATGTGCTGCCGCGAATTCAAGGCCGTGCGGTGGGATGGTAGCAGCGCCCGGCGGACCGGGTCAACCTGACCGAGGGAGAGGAGATTTGGGTGATGGCCGATGACCGAGGAAACCAGGCTTGGTCCATGGCGATCAAGGACCACTGACCGCCAGCTGCAGTGGTGCGACTCCAAGGTCGGTCAGGGCGGCGTCGCCCGTGGCGAGAGTGATCCAGGCGACTGTTCGCGATGCGCTCGCGGGGGGCGTGAGGGGCAGTCGCAGATCGACTGATTCGCCCGGTGCCAGTGCGGGAATGGAGAGCGCAAGGGCGGTCAGATTGTCCGGCGCCCGGCGCAGGTACGGTTGGTCGCTCGCCTCCCACCCGGCCAGCAGACGGAGGCCCGCTGGCCACGCCCGGGTGCCGGTGTTCGTCAGCCGCACGGCTAGCCCCGAAGCGAGCGCTGCTCCGCCGACCGACGGAATCCAGTAGGGCGGCCCGCTGCCGGGGACGGCGGCCGGGGCGATACCGGCCTGGCCGCCGGGCACCAGGGCGTCGTAGCGCACCGCCAGCGGCCGATCGGTCAGGTAGGCGCCGATCGCCCGGGCGATGCCTGTCGCGATCGCGGCCTGTCCGGCGGTTGAGAGGAGCAGATCCTGCTCCGCGGCCAGGTTGATCGAGCCGACCTCGGTCAGGATCGCCGGCATCAGCACGCCGCGCGTCGGCTGGGTGAATGGATCGGGCCGCTCCGTGGTCGCCGCGAAGAGCGGCGGGGTGATGACGTAGTAGTTCACCGATGCGATTCCGCGGTCCTGCCGGTCGTAGGCCGCCACCGGCGCGATGGCGGCCACCACCGCATCCTGGACCAGCTGCGCCAGTCGCTTGCTGGCAGAGATGCCCCAGGCGGTCTCATCGGTGTAATAGGTCTGGGTGGCGGCGATCTGGTAGCTGACGCCGTCCTGGTAGAGCGAGTTGATGTGAATGCTGACCAGCAGGTCGGCGCGGGCCACGTTGACCTTGTCGATGCGGGCCTGGAGCTCATCACGGGCGCGCGTCTTGCCCTTGGGATCGAAACCGGACAGGCCATCGCCGTTGACGTCGCGGAAGGGAGCGCCGTGGCAGCCCAGGTCGGGGTAGTCATCGCCCGCCAGCAGGTCTTCGCCCTCCCGGGTGAGCACCACGCTGATGCCCTGCGCATGGAGCTGGCGCCGCAGCTCGATGGCGATTGCCAGGTTCATGGTCTTCTCGGAGAAGGCGGTCCCTCTTCCGAGCGGGTCGGGCACCCCCCAGTCGAGGCAGCCGCCATGCCCAGGATCGATCGCCACCACGATAGCCCCAGGGTTCGGCTGATAGACCGTGCTGGACGAGCCGGGTGCCGGCACCACCGCGCCGACGCCCGCAGTCGGACTGGCGGAGGCAACGTCCGACGCCGATGGCGAGGCGCTGGGACTGCTCGGCGTCGAGCAGGCAGCCAGCAGCAGGGCGCCGCCGAGCAGAGCGGCGATCCGGCGGCCGGCTGGAGCGCCCATCGTCGCGCTGCCGGTCAGCGCTCTGAGGCTTCTACGCTCTTGCTCAGGGAGACGAGGAATTCGGCGTTGTTCTTCGTCTTGCCGAGCCGCTGCATGAGCAGCTCGATCCCCTCGTTGGGACCGACCGCGGAGAGCATGCGCCGCATGGTCCACGTCATCCGCAGGGTGTTCTCGTCGAGCAGCAGCTCCTCGCGTCGGGTTCCCGAGCGCAGCACGTCGATGGCCGGGAAGATGCGCTTGTCGCTGAGCTTGCGGTCGAGGGCCAGCTCCATGTTGCCGGTCCCCTTGAACTCCTCGTAGATGACGTCGTCCATCCGCGAGCCGGTGTCGACCAGGCAGGTGGCAATGATCGTCAGGCTGCCGCCATCCTCGATGTTGCGGGCCGCTCCGAAGAATCGCTTGGGTGGATAGAGCGCCACCGGGTCCACGCCGCCGGAGAGGGTCTTGCCCGACGCCGGCAGGGCGAGGTTGTAGGCACGCGCCAGTCGCGTGATCGAGTCGAGCAGGATCACCACGTCGCGTCCCGTCTCCACCTGGCGCTTGGCGATCTCCAGGCACATCTCGGCGACCCGGGTGTGGTTCTCGGTCGGCTCGTCGAAGGTGGAGGCGTAGATCTCACCCTTGACGCTGCGGCTCATGTCGGTGACTTCCTCGGGCCGCTCGCCGATGAGCGCCACCATGAGGAGCGTGTCGGGGTAGTTCTCGATGATCCCGTGCGCGATCTGCTTCAGGACGGTGGTCTTGCCGGCCTTGGCCGGCGACAGGATCAGGCCACGCTGGCCCTTGCCGATCGGGCTGATCAGGTTGATGAGGCGCTGGGTCAGGTTCTTCTGGTCGGTCTCGATGTCGAACATGTCGTCGGGGAAGACCGGCACCAGGGCGTCGAAGTGCGGGCGACGGCGGGCGGTATCAGGATCGACCCCGTTGACCGTGTCGACCCGCAGCAGGCCCCAGTACTTCTCCTGGTCCTTGGGTGGGCGGGTCTGGCCCTCGACCTTGTCGCCGGTGCGCAGCCCGAAACGCCGGACCTGGGAGGAGCTGACGTAGATGTCGTCCTGCGACGGCATGACGCCGTGCGTGCGCAGGAAGGCGAAGCCCTCGTCGACGATCTCCAGGATGCCGTTCGCGATCCCGGGCTGCCCGTTCTGCTCGTGGCGCGGCTGTGCCGGCGTGAGCGGGACAAGGTCAAGGAGCTTCAGGACGAGGTCGGAGTGCTCCAGCTCATCGGCCCCTTCGACGCCCCACTCGGTGGCCATCTCGCGAAGCTCCTCCACGCCCTTGGCCTGGAGGTCGGCGAGGTTCATCCCCTGGTCGAACTCGTCCCCGTCGGTCGGGAACGGCCCCGAGTAGATCGACGAGTAGCCACCGGTGGCGTAGTTGTTGCGACGACCCTGGAAGACGGGCCGCGGCGCCTGGCGGCGCGGGCCACCTCCGCCATCGGGACGGCGGCGCGGTCGGCCGCGCCGCGGGGGGCGTGATTCTTCGTTCATGAATGGTCTGACCTCGAGCAGCTGTTGGACCGCATTGGGGGGTTGCCTGCGCCCGCGGCGCGGCAGGGTTCGGGCGGGCGAGAGCGGGTCGAATCCACGTTCAGCGGTGGGGCTCCCGTCCGGAGAGACGCGCGATGGTCAAACGGTCAGACCTTGCGGGTCCCTGCGCGAGTGGTGATGTTGGGCCCGCCGTAGCCGCTCATCTCGCCGATGAGCTTGGCCCGAATCTGACGTACGACCGGTCGCCAGTCCAGCGCATCATACCCGAGTCGTGCAACGGTGTCGCCGGCGCTCCACGACAGGCCGGCGCGCCACAGCCCTCGCAACGTCTCACCGGCTCCCGCGCTCCGCCACCAGGCATCACCATGCTGCACCTCGAGATGGTCGCTGAGCGCGGCATCGACCATGGCGCAGCGCAGGTAGGCGGCCGCGTACATCCCGTCATCGATGACCAGGTACCGCTCCTCCGGCTCACGCGCCCCGGCGAGGAGGCCCACAAGCCCGGCATAGGTGGCGCGATGCAGCCGCGCGTCGCCGCCGCGGTGCAGGCGCAGCTCGTACAGGTGTCGTGCCGCCATCGTCCGAAGAAAGATGAGGTGGTAGAGCGCGTAGAAATCGGCGAAGCCCGCGGCGTGCTCCCCCGGCATGCCCAGCTGCTCGGTGAGCCAGGCCGGTTCCATGAGGAGGCGCTCGAGGAGCATGGCGTAGCCCTCGGTCACGGACGAGTCGCCGAGCTCGCGCATCGAGACCGGGAGCTTTGGGTCCACGTGGAGGAAGTGCTCGAGGTGGCCGGCTTCGTGCAGGACCGCGCCGTAATCGTCCCACCCGCCGTGGGGCTGAATCACGAGGCGCACGTCACGGGGCGCATTGACGACCCATACCGCCGCCCGCGCCGATTTGTTCGGCCTGGCCTCGACGTCGAGCGTGGCACCGGGCTGCGCCTGCAACTCGATGCCCAGGCCGCGCAGGGTCGACTCCAGGACGGGAAGCATGCGGCGCGCCTCAAACCAATGGTCCCAGCCGCTGCCGCGGGTCAGGTACCACATATCGGCCAGGCTGGCATCCCCCTGCTCGATCTCGATGCGCGCCAGGTAGCGGCGCAGGGCGGCAAAATAGGGCGTCTCCGATTCCGTCAGGAAGTCACGCATCTGCGCGCCCAGGGCATCGGGGTCAAAGCCCCGCGTGACGCGCATCAGGTCCACGTAGTCGGCGTAACCGAGCTCGACCGCCAGCTCACCGATCCGCGCAACCCGCTCCGCACGGAGCGGGTTCAAGGCCTCCACCGCCTCCAAATATGAGGCGAAGAGGGCGTTCCGCTCTGCGCGACCATCGATCGCGCTGATCCGGTTGCGGACGGCCCGGAACGGAATCTCCTCGCCACGCCAGACGACCACGGCTGTCGCCTCGGCAGTGCTCAGTGCATCGCTGAGGGCAACGACGCGACGCTCGATGAAGCCGTCGGTGGCAAAGGCCAGAAGGGCGCGGTTGCGAGCCAGATCCGATCCGCCAGACTCGACCATCGCCCGCAGCGAATCGATCGATGCCCGCGCGAAGAGCGCCTCGTGGCGCCCGTAGATCGGCTCCAGCGCAAGCTCGTCGCGGAGCCCCGCCCAATGCTGGTACATCTCCTCAGCGCGCTTGGCGAGAAATGCCTCCGCGCCGCGCTCGTACGCGGTCCTGTCGAAGGTCGCTTGGCGTGGACGGGTCGAGGTGCGGGTGCGAGCGGTGGCCATCGCGTCAGGCATCGGCCTCGGCGTTGCGTACCGGGGCCCCGACTGCTGCTTCGACGCCGTAGCCGAGGCGCGCCGCGGCGGCGCCCACGAAATCGCGGAAGAGCGGATGGGCCCGGTTGGGGCGGCTCTTCAGCTCGGGGTGCGCCTGGGTGGCCACAAACCAGGGATGGTCCCGGAGCTCGATGTACTCGACCAGCCGACCGTCCGGCGAGAGGCCGCTGAACCACATCCCCGCCTCTCCGAGCCTGTCCCGGTAGGCGTTATTGACCTCGAAACGATGGCGATGGCGGTCATAGGCGATCTCGGTGCCATAGGCGGCCCGCACCAGCGACCCTTCTTCGAGCCGCGCCGGGTAAAGGCCCAGGCGCATGGTGCCGCCCTTGTCGGTGACATCGGCCTGGTCGGGCATGAGGTCGATCACCGGATGCTCGGTGAAGACGTTGAACTCGCTGCTGTTGGCATCCTCCGTGTCGAGCGCCATTCGGGCGAACTCGATCACCGCGCACTGCAAGCCCAGGCACAGGCCCAGGAAGGGGACGCGCTGCTCGCGGGCCCAGCGAATGGCTCGGATCTTGCCCTCCACCCCCCGGTAACCGAAGCCCCCGGGGACCAGCACGCCGGCCACCCCGTTGAGCTCCTCGGCGACCTGCTCCGGCTCGATGCGCTCGAGGTGCTCGCTGCGGATCCAGCGCACCTTGACGTCGACCCGGTGGTGCAGGGCGGCATGCTTGAGCGCCTCGTTGACGCTGATATAGGCATCCGGCAGCTCGGTGTACTTGCCCACGATGGCGATCTCCACCGGCGGACGCGGCGCCCGGATGCGCGACACCAGCTCCTGCCAGTCGCGCAGGTCAGGCTCCCCGGCCGGGATCTCCATCTCGCGGGTGATCAGCTTGCCGAGCCCGGCACGCTCGAGCTGAAGCGGCACCTCGTAGATGCTCAAGGCGGTTTTGAGCGGGATGACCGCGTGCACATCGACATCGGTGAAGAGCGAGACCTTGTCGAGGATCTCGTCCTCGATCGGCTGGTCGCTGCGCAGGATGATGACGTCGGGCTGGATGCCGATCCCGCGCAGCTCCTTGACCGAGTGCTGGGTCGGCTTGGTCTTCAGCTCGCCGGTTGCGCCGATCTGCGGCAGCAGCGTGACGTGGACATACAGTACGTTGCGGCGCCCCACGTCCTTGCGCATCTGGCGGATCGCCTCGAGGAATGGCAGGCTCTCGATGTCGCCGACCGTGCCGCCGACCTCGACGATCACCACGCCGTGCGCCGCCAGCCCGCTGGTCGCCACGTTGCCGGTCCCATCCCGTGCGACGCGCGCGATGC
>JANMPX010000073.1:0-3057 GCA_031370085.1 Chloroflexota bacterium
CGGCCAAGTCGCTACGAATCTCGGTTCTAGGACGGGGCCTTAATGTAAGCAGATCGCCCAGCCTCGAGGCCGCTCAGCCCTGGATGCCTCGGACGTGCCGGGAATACGTTGAGGTGCCCCGCGACGGGCGCCGGGCGGCCATTCCGCGCCGGTCAGCGCGCGCTGGCCCTCCGCGGCGGCGCGCAACGCGTGGAGCGGGCTGCCGAACGCGACGAAGAACGAGTCGCCCTCGGTGCCGACCTCGAAGCCAGCGTGGCGGGTGAACGCCTCGCGCAGGATCAACCGATGGCGCTCGAGGAGCGACCCGTAGTCATCGGGGAGGCTGCGGGCGAGGTGGGTCGAGCCCTCGATGTCGGTGAACAAGAAGGCGACCGTCCCGGTCGGCGCCTCCGGCGGTCGTGGCTCCCGACGCCGGTGAGCCGACTTGGCTGGCATACGGCTGATGGTACGCCGCACGTCGTTGATAGAAACGGGCATGGACCCAGCTCGGCCACGGCACATGAGGTTTGGCGGCCAGGTCGCCGCGGGTTACGATAGCGGCGGTGGGAGTGGCCGGCTGCGTGGCTTAGAGCTCCGCTGGCGAGATTCCGAAGATCGACGCCAAATACACTCTCTGAGCGCTGTGGTCAAGGCCACTTCCACTATTCCGCTCTGTTTGAGCGTGAAATGTGCGCCCGTAGCTCAGCGGACAGAGCGGGTGGCTTCGGACCAGAAACCCCCGAGCGCTGTGCTTCGAGCGTGGGATGCTGAGCGAAACAAGTCGAGTTTTCCGCTGTCCGGAGGCCCTTGCGTCGTCACCAAGTTCGCTGGGCAGCCATCCAGCCAACAGATAGAGTCTCGTCATGAGTTGGGTCACGGGGTTCGGGATCGCTGCGCTGACGTTTATGATGGTCATGTACGCGTTGGAGCCGCGCGGCCGGCAGTTCGTGCTCCTGTTTGCGGCGGGATGCGCCTTGTCCAGCGCCTACGGCTTTCTCTCCGGTGTCTGGCCCTTTGGCGTCGTCGAGGCCGTCTGGTCCCTCATTGCGTTGCGACGGTTCGCAGCGGTTGGCTCGAATTGACCGGCGCTTCCGCGGCCAGGTTGGCTTCAATCCGCGGAGTGCTGGCGCCGCACGGGCGACGCCGCGATCGGCAGTCGGCGCCGCGGCCGTCAGGTTGCGCTCTTGCCCAGTAGTCACCGGCATCGGACCATTGCCCCCGAGCCGAATCGGGCCCGTCATGGCACGGCGCTGCGCGCTGGTGTCCTTGGTGCGACCGATGGTCTCGTCTCCAACCTCAGCTTGGTGATGGGCGTCGCGGGATCCGGCGTTGGACGCACGGTAGTCATCATCGCCGGCCTGGCGGGCCTCGTCGCCGGAGCGCTATCGATGGGCCTCGGCGAATACCTCTCGGTTCAAAGCGCTCGGGAGCTGTTCGCTCATGAGCTGGAAATCGAGGCGCAGGAGCTCGAGACGAATCCCGCCGCGGAAGTGGACGAGCTGTGCGCCATCTATGAGCGCAAGGGCATCCCGACCGCGCAGGCTCACGAGCTGGCGGAGCGCATCGTGCGGGGCGACCCAGCGTTCGCACTCGATACGATGGCGCGCGAGGAATTGGGATTCGACCCCAACAACCTCGGCGGTTCGGCGTGGGTCGCGGCAGGAACATCGCTGGTGCTGTTCGCGCTCGGAGCGCTACTTCCGCTCCTTCCGTTCGTTGTCATTGGCGGCGGCTCCGCGGAGCTGGTCGCAGCCGGGGTAAGCGGCCTGGCCCTCTTCGGCCTAGGCGCCGGGATCACGAACCTGACGGGCATGAACCCGATTCGGGCGGGCACGCGGCAGCTTGCTTTTGGGGCGGTCGCGGCTGCCGTGACCTATGGCATTGGGGCCGCCGTCGGCACGGCCATCCGCTAGCCCGTCGAGGTGCCGCGGGCGGGAGATGTTTGCCGGGACCGCGCATATGGAACCGCAGTAGCAGCGACTCGGTACCAGCTGCGGCGAGGCGGCCTCCGGCGAGTCCAGGTCCCGACGTCCACGCGGGGTAGAATGTCAACCATTCCGCTCTGTTTGAGCGTGAAACGCGCGCCCGTAGCTCAGCGGACAGAGCGGGTGGCTTCGGACCATCAGGTCGCGGGTTCGATTCCTGCCGGGCGCGCCAGTCTTTGCTTCGAGCACACGGGTCTGTTGGACCACTCCGGAGCGCCATGAACCAGAGCACGGCTGCGGCATGGAGACGGCCGAATTCCTGCCACGAGCCAGTGAATGCGCCGCGGCAAGAAGCGGAAGCCAAGGGGCGCCCGATCGATATAGTGGCCGTCGGACCTGTCGATCCGCTCGTGCGCGGCGAACTCGCAGCGTCGACGCTCCGAGCAGGGACAAGGCCGAGACCCAAAGGGACGGATATGCCTGCTGACGTGGTCGCGACCGTGGTTGCGCTGTGGCGCTACCCCGTCAAATCCATGATGGGGGAGCAGCTCAACGCGGGCGAGGTGACCGACCGTGGCCTGCTGGGCGACCGGCGATTCGCGCTCGTCGATCGTGAGACCGGCAAGGTCGCGAGCGCGAAGTTCCCGCGCAAGTGGCCGACGCTGCTCGCTCATCGAGCGACGTACGTCGAGCCGCCAGCCGGCACCGACGGCCTGCCAGCGGTGCGGATCACGCTGCCGGACGGTCGGATCATCCGCAGCGACGACCCTGATGTCGGCGAGGTCCTCTCGGCTGACCTCGGCCGAGACGTGGCCCTCGACCGCTCTGCGCCAGAGGCGCCGAGCCTGGAGGAGTACTGGCCCGACATGGAAGGCCTCGATCACCGGGACGCGCTGACCGAGGAGGCGATGCCGCCCGGCACGTTCTTCGACGCCGGCATCGTCCACCTGCTGACGACCGCTACGCTCGACTGGCTCCGCCAGCTCTACCCGGAGGGTCGCTTCGAGGTCCGCCGCTTCCGACCGAACGTCGTCGTCACTCCGACCGACGGCCAAGCCGGCTTCATCGAGAATGAATGGGTCGGGCGATCCGTGGCGATCGGCGACGAGGTCCGTCTGCGGATCACCAAGCCGTGTCAACGATGCGTCATGAC
>JANMPX010000070.1:0-6570 GCA_031370085.1 Chloroflexota bacterium
GATTTCGTCGTGGTGAGTCACCTCCACTACGACCACGCGGGCGGCCTGGTCACTGCGAGCGGCGTGCCGAACTTCCCGCGGGCCCGCTACGTGGTGCAGCGCGACGAGGTCGAAGCAGCGCACGGGGAGGAGCTGCGCTTGGCTGGCCTGATGGAAGTCGACCAGCTCGACCTGGTGCGTGCCGCCGGCCAGCTGGCGGAGGTCCAGGGGGAGGTGGAGCTGGTGGAAGGGGTGAGCGTGATTCGAACCGGTGGGCATACCCGTGGCTCACAGGCCGTGCTGCTGGGGACGGCCCGCGCCGGGCACCCGGAGCCGGCGGGGGAGCGCGGCATCTTCTGGGGAGACCTGATCCCGACCCGATGGCAGATCCCGGTGCGCTGGACGAGCGCCTTCGACGACTACCCGATCCAGGCGGTCGAGGTCCGCAACCAGCTCGTCACCCGAGCCGCGGCGGAGGGCTGGTGGTGCTATTTCACTCACGATCCCGGCGAGCTGCCGGTGCAGATCGAGGCGACCGAGAAAGGCTTCCGGGTGCGGGAGGCGTGAGGCGCCTGACAGCCGGCGAATCCTGGCTTTGCTCGAGCAGGGCACGCAAGTCCGGCGCGGTGATCGGCGCCTCGAGGCGATCGATCCCGTCGAGCGCGACCACTGGCACACGGAAGCCATAGCGGAGCACCAGGGCGTCATCGGCCTCGATGTCGACGCGCTGGTAGCCATCAGGTCCGACCAGGCTGTCGAGGGCTGCCCGTGCTTCGTCGCAGAGGTGGCAGCCGTCCCGCTGGTAGAGGACCAAGTGAGGGCTCATCGGGCGATGATAGGGGGCTGCCGCTTCCAGAGCCGCGGTACGATGGATGCAGCGCCGCCCCCGTAGCTCAGCGGATAGAGCGAGGCCGTCCTAAGGCCTGCGTCGGGGGTTCGATTCCCTCCGGGGGCGCTCCAACGACGCAGCGTGCTGCGCGAAGAACGGCCGTGCTCGCTTCGTCCACTCCGGCGGAAGGACCACGGCCTATCATCAAACGATGGCCCGACGACGCGAGGTGCGGTACGCCTGGAACGGCGACGTGGCGCTCGCCTACGAGGTCTTCGGCGCGGGCCCGGTGGACCTCGTCTACATGCAGGGTTTCGTGTCCCACGTCGACCTCAACTGGGAGAGCCCGTACCTCGCGAAGTTCCTGCGCGGCCTGGGCGAGCGTGCACGTGTGATCCATACGGACCGGCGTGGCTGGGGCTGCTCGGACCGGTTCTCGCCCGGGGACGTCGCGCCGCTCGAGGTCCAGGTTGACGACCTGGTCGCCGTGATGGACGCGGCGGGATCCGAGCGTGCGGTGATCTTCGTGTCGAACGACACCTGTCTCAGTGGCGTGCTGTTCGCAGCGACGTATCCGGAGCGGACGGCCGCGCTCGTGCTCGTCGACCCGATGATCGTGTACTACGACACCGAGGAGGCGCGCCGGGAGTGGGCGGACATCAACGCCCGGGTGCGCCGCGAGTGGGGGACGCCCGCCTACTTCGGAGAGCTCTGGCACGACGACCGCGAGCAGCATGACTGGTATGCGCCGTGGGGCCGCGCGAGCGTGGCCCCGGGAGCGCTCGCCGCCGAGTCCGACGCGTTCGGGGCAGTTGATGTACGCGACGTCCTGCCCTCGATCCATGCCCCGACGCTCGTCGTGGGCAGCTCGGAGGGGAGTGAGAGCATCGGCGATCCGGAGGTCGGCGACGCGCGTGCTGCCCACGCCGGGATCCCGGGCTCGCAACTGATCGAGCCGACGCGGGATGGCGGCGCCTCGTGGCATCACTGGTATGCCCGGAGCCTTGCGATCCTTGCGGCCGTCGGCGACCTGATCGCCTCCATCCGCGAGGAGCAGGAGTCTTTCGACCGGTTCCTCGCCACCGTCCTGTTCACCGATATCGTCGACTCGACCGCGACCGCTGCCGCGCTGGGCGACGCGAAGTGGCGCAAGCTCATCGACGAGCATGACCGGATGGCCAAGGGCCTGGTGGCCAGGTACCGGGGTGTGTTCGTCGACTCCACGGGCGACGGTCTCCTCGCCACGTTTGACGGTCCGGCCCGAGCCGTTCGCTGCGCCCAGGCGATCATCGGGGCGGCCCGACCCCTGGGGGTCGAGATCCGAGCCGGCCTTCACATCGGCGAGGTCGAGCGCGCCGAACACGGTATCGCCGGGATGGGCGTCCACATCGGTGCCCGGGTCGGGGCCATGGCCGGCGCCGGCGAGGTCTGGGTCAGCTCCACCGTCAAGGATCTGACGGCCGGCTCCGGCCTCGCGTTCGAGGACTGCGGCGAGCACGTGCTCAAGGGCGTCCCGGATTGCTGGCACCTGTACCGAGTCGCGCGATCCTGATCGCCGACCAGCCGAGGGCGTTTCGCCGCGAGACCGTGCAGCGGAGCCCAGCGATCCGACCTCGAGGCAGCCGTCCAGCACGCTGCGCTGGGGTTCGACTCCCTCCGGGCGCGCCAGGCCCTCCGTGCTCAGCCGGCACCCGGCTCGGTGACAACCCTGAGAAGCGCGTCGGCTTCCGCGGGCGCGGGGGCCGCGCCCAGCCGCTCGAGAGCCCCACCCGCCTGGCGGAGGACGAGAGCCGCTTCGGCGGCCCGGCCGAGGCCCAGAAGGGTCGCCTGCACGCTTCCTATCGCCGTCGCCTTGGCGTAGCGAGAGGCAAGGCGAGCGGTAAGATCGTGACAGTCACAACGGGCGCCCCAACAGGGCGTACGGACGCCAGATTGGGTGAGCCGCCGCTCCACCGCCGCAGACCAAGGAGAACCGATGGACTTCGATCAGCGCCTCAGGGACCTCGGCATCGAGCTCCCCGACTACAGTCGGATCCCGTACTACGGGATGAGCTACGGCTCGATGAAGCCGCACCATCGGGTCGGCAACCTGCTGTTTCTGAGCGGTCACATCCCGGAGTATCCCGACGGTCGGATCCTGCATCAGAACGGGCGACTCGGAAAGGACCTCAGCATCGAGCAGGGCTATGAAGCCGCGCGCCTGTCCGGGATCAACGCCGTGGCCGGCATGAAATTCGCGCTGGGCGACCTCAACAAGGTGGTGAGCATGGTCAACTCGCTCAACTACGTCGTCTGCACTCCGGAGTTCACCGACGTCCACAAGGTGTCCAGCGGCTCGACCGACGTGATCGTCGAGATCTTCGGACCCGAGATCGGGCTCGGCGCCCGGGCAACGATCGGCATCACAAGCCTGGCGCGGGGCAACCCGTTCGAGAACTGGATCACCGTCCAAGTGCGCGACTGAATCTCGAGGGAGGGGAGAGCCGTGGCCGCTGACGCTGCGGCGGGAGCGGCGCCCGGCCGCATCCTGTCCGGCATCGGCCGGCGCCTTGCGATCGCGACGCCTGTCACGGCCGCCTCGGAGGCCGGCCTCCAGGCGGTGCTTGGGGGCGGCAGCGCGGTGGACGCGGCGATCTCCGCAAACGCCGTGTTGACGGTCGCGTACCCGCACATGTGCGCGGTGGGTGGGGATCTGCTCGCGTTGGTGGCGACGCCCGCAGGCAGGGTGCATGCCATCAATGGCAGCGGTGCGGCGCCGCTGCGGATCGACGTCGAAGCGGTCCGCAGATCGGGCGCCATGCCGATCACCGGACCGCTGACGATCTCGGTGCCGGGGACGCTGCAGGGTTGGTCGGCGCTGTCACGGATCGGCGGTCGCCTCGAGCTGGCTGCGGTGCTGGCACCGGCGATCGCCCTCGCGCGCGACGGTGCGCAGGTGACCGCGTCACTGGCGAGGAGCCTGATCTCGCACGCTGACGTTGTGGCTGCCGATGCTGGGCTGCGCGGCGTGCTGCTTGCTGACGGACGGCCGCTCGGTGTCGGAGACACCTTTTGCCAGCCGGCGCTTGCCGAAACGCTCGAGACGGTGGCCAGCGGCGGCGCCGACGCCTTCTATGCCGGTCCGCTGGCGGGGAGATTCGTGGAGGGCCTCGCCCGCCTGGGGTCGCCGCTCGGGCTCGACGACCTCGCGACACATCGGACCGAAGTGACCGACCCTCTCGCGGGGGACTACCGCGGATTCGAAGTGCTGACCATGCCGCCGAATTCCCAGGGGATCCTGCTGCTCGAGATGCTCGCGGCGCTGGAGCCGCTGGTCGAGCGCCTCGACCCGGCTGGCAAGGATGCTCCCCTGATCGCCGAGGTGATGCGAATCATCTCGCTCGACCGCGACCGCTGGCTGGCCGATCCGCGCGCACGCCCGGTCCCCGTCGCAGCGCTTCTCGACCCTGGACGCCTGCGCGCAATCGGCGAGCGGGCGATCCGCCGCATCGCCTCTGGTGAGCGCCCCACGGAGCATGCTCAGCCACTCCGCAGCGATACGGTCGCCATCGTCGCGGCCGATTCTGACGGCTGGCGCGTCGTGATCATCCAGAGCATCTTCCATGGCTTCGGCTCGGGGATCCTTGAGCCCGGAACCGGCATCCTGTGTCACAACCGCGGCGCGCACTTCTCCCTCGACCCGCTCGCCGCGAACGTTCTGGCCGGCGGCAAGCGGCCGGTCCACACCCTGATGCCGGTGATGGTGCGCCGTGCGGGCCGCGTCACCCACCTCAGCGGCACCATGGGCGGCACGGCGCAGCCCCAGATACAGGCCCAGATCCTGGGCCGCGTCCTCGACCTCGGCATGTCCCCCGAGACGGCTCTCCAGGAGCCGCGATGGGTCGTCGGCGGGCTCGAGCTGGGCGCGCCGCCAGACACCGTCAATATCGAGTCGCGCCTGGCCGCCCTCGCGCCGAGCTTCGCCGCCTGCGGGATGCCGACGCAGCTGCTCGGGGTGTGGGACGAGGAGGTCGGGCAAGCGCAGCTGATCGCGATCGGCGAGGGCGGCGAGTTGGCGGTCGCAACTGACCCGCGCGCCGACGGCTCGGTGGCGACGCTCTCTAGATGAAGAACCTGAAGAGGTCGGCCATCCGGGCGAAGGCGTTGGTCAGGATCAGGATGCCGACGGCCATGATGAAGAGCCCGGAGATGAGCTGCACCCAGCGGGCATGGCGCCGCAACAGCTCGATCACGGGTCGCAGACGGGGAAGCGCGAGCGCGGCGGCTATGAACGGTACGGCCAGCCCCGCGGAATAGGCGATCAGCAACAAACCGCCGACCCAGGCGTCCTGGCTCGAGGCACCCATCGTCAAGATCGCGCCAAGCACCGGACCGATGCACGGGGTCCAACCGATCGCGACGAGCGCCCCGAGGGCAACTGCACGCGCTGAACGGGCGGCCGGCAGCAGGTCGGAGCGCACCCCCACGCGCATGAATCGATCCAGCACCGGCCCGAACAGACCGGTGGTCAACAGACCGATCCCGATCACCACCACCCCGGCCGCCTCACGTGCGCCGTCAATCCGGAACAGCGCGCTGCCGAGCAGCCCGACAGAGGTTCCGAGCACCACGAACACGATGCTGAAGCCGGCCACGAAAAGCAGCGCCTGGGGGAGGACACGATCCCGCCCCGCGGCGCTGTCTCCGAGGAAGGCGAGGTAGACCGGCACCAGGGCCAGCACGCACGGCGAGACGAAGCTCAGGATGCCCGCGACGAAGGCGAGGGCCAGGCTGACCTGCATCTCAGTGCACGAAGAAGGCCGCGGGGCTGCTGCCCGGCTCGAGGGTGATCGGCTGAGCGATGATCCAGAGGCTGAAGACGGTGTAGCCGATCATCAGGATCACCAGCGGGAGCCCTGCCAGGATCGGTCGCCTTGGGGCGTCATGCAACGCCAGCCGATGGGCGAGCACGACGGCCGCGATATGGCCGACCACGATCGCGCCCACCGAGAGATACCAGACCACGCTGATCGGCATCCAGTCGAGCGGAGGCGCGACGCCGGCGATTGGATCGGCCAGCAGCGACGGAAGCCACACCACGCCCTGCACCAGCAGGGTGAGATAGTGCGCGATCAGGTAGCCACCGGCGATCGGCAACAGGGTTGCTGCGTAGGCGCCCGCCGTGGCGCCCATCGGTTCGGGCTCGATGGCGCGATCGTGCATCGCACGGGTCAGGAAGGCAGCCGCCGAGAAGGCGCCCAGGAAACCGACCCACAGCACCAGCAGACCCGCGGTCTGCAGCACGAGGACCGTGGCCAGTGGACCGACGATCGGGGTCAGAGCGGGAAAGAATGGGTTCATGACCGCGCCCCACGCACTCGTCTCCGACAGGCCGTCGAAGCTCACGGCGGCGAGTGCCAGGACGATAAAGCCAGCGTCTGACCAGTCGGCGTGGCGCACCTCGGTCAGCCCGGTGAACCAGGGTCGCAGCTCCGGTTGGCGCTCGCCGCGCTCTGCCACTGCCGCGCACTCCGGGCAGTCAACGCAGTGCGCCGGATCGCATTGCTCACCGCACTCCGCGCAGGTGTCGGCCTGAACCACTCGTCGACCGAGCGGGCCGACCCGCCCGAACCAGCCCAGGTACACCTCGAACAGCTCGACGTTGCGCAGCCAGCCGACCCTGCCGAACAAGGTCATGCCAACGAGGGTCAGCAGCGTGTACCCGGTCAGCAGGGAGGCCACGACACGCGGCGTGGTGCGGTCAGGCAGCACCAGCTCGCACC
>JANMPX010000123.1:0-2283 GCA_031370085.1 Chloroflexota bacterium
GCCGGCGGCAGCGTTGCGCTGCGGGTCGTGGGAGCGAGTGCAGCCATCGACGCCGTCGGCTGGGGCACGGCCGCCAGCACCTGGCTGGAGACCCGCCCGGCCCCGGCACCCACTGCCGGCAGCAGCCTGGAGCGCCTCCCCGGAGGAGCTGCCGGGTCCGGCCAGGATACGAATGACAACCTCGTTGATTTCGCGGTTCTTGCCGCTCCGGATCCCCAGAACGTCGCCTCCACACCGATCTCGACGGCGACTCCCACGCCGACACCGTCCGCGACCCCGGCGCTCACGGCCACGCCGGATCTGACCCCGGAGATCACATCGACACCGACCGCCACATCGAGCCTGCTGCCCACGGACAGTCCATCGCCATCGGCCACGCCGATTGCATCAGCCACTGCAACGCCACCCCCTTCACTGACGCCGACGCCCACTCCCCTGCCCACGCCTGCGCCCTCGCCAATCAGCATCGCGGCCGCCCGTCTGTTGCCCGACGGCGCCACCGCCATGATCGAGGGAGTGGCCATCAGCGACGGTGCATTTACCGACGGTGGCGGCTACCTCTTCGACGGCTCCGCGGGGATCGCGGTGCTCGTCAGTGACGGCACCTTCGCCCGCGGCCAGGTGTTGCGGATCACGGGCACCCTCGATGACCGATATTCCCAACGAACGATCCGAGTTATTGCCGCGGATTTGATCACGATCGGCCCCGGCGTCGAGCGGATCCCGGAGGTCGCCCTGACCGGTTTATTGGGCGAGGCGCTGGAAGGGCACCTTGTCCAGGTCTCCGGAAGCGTGACGAGCAGCCTTTCCACGCTGAGCGGAGGGATCGCCCTGGACCTTGACGACGGCAGCGGTGCGGCACGCGTCGTTGTTGGCACTGGCACCGGGGTCGACACGGCGGCCTGGGCGCGCGGCGCGCAGCTCACCCTGGTAGGCGTGCTTGGCCAGCGGGATTCCAGTGGCACCGGGACCGCGGGCTATCGGCTCCAACCTCGTGACACTGCCGACATTCTCTCGGTTCGGCCGCCGGCCACCCCCTCGCCGACGCCCACATCCACGCCGAACCCCGACCCGACCGCCACCGCATCGCCGGCCCCCACGCCCATCGCCACGGCGACGCCGACGCCGGCACCATCGGTCGAGTTGGTGACGATCTCCGCGGCACGATCGATGCCCACCGGCGCCCATCTGCGCATCCGCGGCGTGGTGACGCTGCCATCCGGTCTGCTCGATGGGGCCACGGCCGTCGTCCAGGACCCGACCGGCGGCATCCTGATCAGGCTCGGCGACACCGCTGGTGCCCTGGCGGTGGGCCAGCTGGTGGAGCTGGACGGGATTCGCTCCACCAAGTCGGGGATGCTGAGCCTGCGGGTCACGACGCCCGCTCTTCGGCTCGGCGCGCAAGCCGATCCGGACGCCCTTCGCCGAGCCACCGGGGCGCTGGGTGAAGGGCAGGAAGCGCTGCTGGTGGTCGTGCGAGGCGCCGTGACGACGGCGATCCTGCGCTCCAGCGCAGGGAGCGTCTCTTTCAGTCTCGACGATGGGTCGGGACCGATCCGGGTCACCATCGCGCCGAAGAGCGGGATCTCGCTGACCGGCGTCACGCGCGGCGCGTGGCTCGAGCTGCGCGGCGTGCTCGGGCAGGAGACGACCGGTCGCGAAGCGGACAAGGGGTACCGGATCTGGCCGCGCCGCGGCGCCGACGTTACGATGCTGGCCCCGGCCACGGCGGCCATATCGCCGAAGCCGTCCACGCACGGCGCGAGCAACAGTCAGCTGTCGGGCGCGACAAGCAGCGTCGTACCGGGCCTCCCGCTGAGCCGCGGAAGCGTCCCACTCATGGCGCTGGCCCTGCCGACCGCATCGCCGCGCACAGCAGCGATCACCGATCCAGGCGTTCCAGATGGAGCAGATGAGCATCGGCCCCAGGCGGCCGCACTGTTGGGTGTCAGCCTCGGCATGGCGCTGCTGGCTGGCGCGCTCGGACTGCGCGGTCGTCGCCGCACAGGCACCGACCAGACTGACGAAGGCGAGCAGCCCGGGGGATCCGCTCCGGCCGTGGGCGACGAGCCGTTCCCGTCACTCTCCCTGGTGCCGATCGATGCGGGCGACGCGCGAGAGGAGCGGCGTATACTCCCGCCGACCTGACGGTCCACGCTCAATTCGCCATCGGAGCCGCTGCCGCCTTGACCCATCTGTCTGACGCCGATGCCCCGCGCACCGGGAGCCGCCAGTACCACATCGCGCTCGAACGGGGCGAGCTGGCGGAGTACATCCTGCTGG
>JANMPX010000129.1:0-2420 GCA_031370085.1 Chloroflexota bacterium
CGACCCCTACCAGGTCCTGCAGGTCCTGCCGACGGCTGAGCCAGAGGTGCTGAACGCCGCGTTCCGCGCGCTGGCCATGAAATACCACCCCGATCGGCAGCCCGGCCGCCATGCGGCACGGCGCATGGCCGAGCTGAATGCCGCCTGGGAGCTGGTCCGTGACACCGCCTCGCGGGACGCATACGACCGCGGGCTTCGCATAGCGAGCGCCACGCCCGGCTTTGCCGCGCAGGGAGTGATCGTGCCGCCCGACACCGCGGGTCCGGGGACGCGGCTCGACTTCGGCCGGTACGCCGGTTGGCGGCTCCGCGATGTGGCCCGGCACGATGCCCAGTACCTCAAATGGCTGGCCCGCCATGCATCGGGCAAGCCGTATCGTCACGAGATCGGCGAGCTGCTCGCCCGGCAGGGGATCGCGGCCGCCTGAGCGCCTCCCGGTCGGCCCGCCCGGACGACGTCGGCGCGTCGCGGCCCGACGCAGTAGGCTTCGTCGTCATGCAGCTGCGCGCCGTCTTCCTTGACATCGGCGACACGGTGATGCGCCCCAATCCGTCCTGGGAGCATGTCTACGCCATCGCGCTTGCCGAGTACGGGGTGGAGGTGGACATCGAAACGCTGAGGAGCGCGCTGCGGCGCGCCTACCACCACGGCGGCTGGGGCTTCGACGATGGCTTCGACCCAACTGAGGAAGGCTCGTTCCTTCGAACCGTGCAGCTTGATCGCGCCGCGCTGGCCGAGATCGGGATCGGTCCCTTGCCTGAACCGTTCTTCCGACGCCTCTCCGAGCTGTTCATGGTGACCAGCAACTGGCACGTCTTCCCCGACGTCGTCCCGGCGCTGGAGGAGCTGAAAGAGCGCGGCCTGGTGATCGGCGCGGTCAGCAACTGGACCTGGCAGCTGCCGGAGCTGCTGCACGCGCTGAACCTGGTCAGCCACTTCGATTTCATTGCCGCCAGCGCACGGATCGGCTTCGACAAGCCGCACCCGGAGATCTTCCGCTGGGCGCTCGAGCAGGCGCACGCCGAACCAAATGAGGTGATCCACGTCGGCGACCACCTGGACGCCGATGTCCAGGGAGCGCTCGCCACCGGGATCGAGCCGGTCCTGATCGACCGCTGGCAGCGCTTCACCCCGGCCGACCTGCCACCGAATGCCAGCCTGATCCGCAGCCTCGGCGAGCTGATCCCGATCGTCGACGCGCGGCTCCGGGTACGGGCCGAAGCCTGAGATGGACGAGCGCTGGCGCTGCTTCGTGGCGGTCCCCATCGGGGAGACGCTGCGTGCCGAGCTGTCGCTCGCGGTTGACGGGTTGCACCTGAAGGCTCCGGACACCTTCGACGAGCTGCGCTGGACCGAGCCCCAGGGTTGGCACCTGACACTGGCCTTTCTGGGGCCGATCTCGCCGGATACCGTGCCTGACCTGGCCACCGCGATGACTAACGTGGCGGTCACCCGTCCGCCGTTCGCGGTACCGACCGGTGGGCTGGGCGCCTTCCCGTCACGCCGCGATGTTCGCGTGCTGTGGTACGGCGTGATCGACCGCTCCCGACGCCTGGCCGAGCTGGCGGTGGAGGTCCGCAACGCGGTGGGGCTCGAGTCATCGGCGCCGTTCCGGGCGCACCTCACCCTGGCACGAGCCCGCGGCGACCGCGGCCACCCGCTGGCTCCGGTCATCCGGGACACGGTCTTTCCGGCGGGGATCCTGAACGTCGACCGGCTGGTCCTGTACCGCGGTCACATGGGCGACGGCCCGCCCCGCTACGAATCGCTGGCTGAAGCCGCGCTGGCCGCCCCGGCGCCGGCAGGAGGAAACCGATGACCCAGCCAACCCCACGTCCTCGCCCGGCCCACATCGCGGTGATCGGCGACGGTGATCCGCGGGGCCCCGAGGCGCACCGCATCCTCGAATGGGCCGAAGAGGTGGGTCAGCTGCTGGCGCGCGCCGGCGCAACGGTGGTCACCGGTGGGCTCGGCGGCGTGATGCGGGCCGCCAGCCTTGGCGCGATGACCGAGGGCGGAGTCACCATCGGCATCCTGCCCGGGGCCGATCCGGCGGAGGCCAACGAGTACGTCACCATCCCGATCGCCACCGGGCTGGGCGTGATCCGCAACCTGGTGGTGGTCACCGCGGCCGATGCGGTGGTGGCCATTGGCGGACGCCACGGCACCCTCTCGGAGATCGGTTTGGCGTTGCGCATGGGACGTCAGGTGGTGGCGCTCAGCTCGTGGCGCGTCGAATCAGATCACCGGATCGGTGGGCCGCGGGTGCACCGCGCCCGAGATCCCCGGGAAGCCGCGGCGATGGCCCTGCGGTTCGCCGCGGCGGGGCCCGACGCGCCGAGCTAGTCGTATCGTTAGTGAACGAGGCCCTGCTCATTGAGCTTGTACAGCTTCGTCGGATCGTATGGCATGCACAGAAT
>JANMPX010000237.1:0-7691 GCA_031370085.1 Chloroflexota bacterium
CGGGCGGCCTCGCGAGCGGCGTTGGTGAGCTGCTGGTTGTAGAAGACGATGACGCCGAGGACGATCACCCCAACCAGAACGAGAAGGAACAGGGGCAGCACCAGCGCGAACTCGACGAGTGCCTGACCCCGCGAGGCGGATGGTCGTCGGCGAGGCAATCGAGTCATCAGTAGTTGGCCACGGCAAAGTAATTGGCTTTCTGCATCCAGATCGATCCCCATCCTGCGAACGCGAAGGTGAAGAGGGGGTCGAAGCGGTAGCACATCCGCACTTCGACGTAGGGGCGCTCAGTAGATCCCGCTCGGGCGGGATTCCACGTGGCGTCCATCGAGTAGCAGGGACCGCCGGGAGCAGGGGCCTCGACGCCGCATTTTCGATCACCTCCACCACTGAGGCCGCCATCGTCATGGACGCAGACCGCGATGATCGGCATGGTGCAATTGCCACTGCCATCGACCACCCGACCGGACATCCCCTCGGCTTCGCGGCACGCGACGCCGAGCGCGAGATTGTGCAGAGCGTCGTAATCGGCCTGGGCGAGCGCGCACGGCGACGAGTACTGCTGGCAGAGCTGCACCCATTGCACCGCCGCCGCCTCAGCCGCGTCGCGAGCGGCCGCCTCCTCTGTAATTCCCGAGGTGAAGATGCGGCCAAAGTCGGCGACGCCCAGCAGGAAGATCATGAGCAATGGCAGGACGAGCGCGAACTCGGCCATCGCCTGGCCGCGCCGAGCTCCCCATCGAAGCCCCTCATGCGGGCGGAATAGCGGCCGCCTCCGCGCGAAGCGAATGAACCGTGTGTGCAACCTTGTTCCCTGGGTTCGGACCGGTACCTTAGTACCCCTTGGTCAGCATCGCTACCACGCTGAGGCCTGCCAGACGACCTGCTCACGTCACGCTTGGCTTCCGCCCGTTACGGTGAAAGGAGGTTTGGGGCGGCTGGTGGTACTCGATCAGCGTATCGAGCCCACCTTGCGGTGGACCTTGCGGCACAAAACTGCGGTGCCAGCACGCACCCCCTTAGACTCGGGCCATGGTCGAGCAGGTCCTGGTCCTCTCTCGAAGCCGCGTCCCGGGTGGGTGCGACTTCGCCGGCATCCGTGGCGCCGACGGCACGGTTCTCGGCGAGCTCCGGAGCGCGGTGAAGGAGCACGGTCGATTCCTGGAGCGCCCGGTCGCCGAGGAGAGCCCCGCCTTCAAGCAGCTCATTCCCTACGTCGTGGTGCGCGATGGCGAGCGCGTATTCCTCATGCAACGGACCGATGCCGGGGGGGATGCGCGGCTGCACGGTAAGGCCAGCATCGGCGTCGGCGGACACCTCAACCCGGTCGACGAGGGCGCCGATCCACTGACGGATGGGCTGCGCCGCGAATGGTCGGAGGAGCTGATCGCCGACTGGGAGCCGGAGTTCCGGCTGGTGGGCCTGCTCAACGACGACTCGAACCCGGTCGGATCGGTCCATCTGGGAGTCGTCTTCGAGGTCGAAGCCGCCGGCCGCCTGGTGGAGGTTCGTGAGCGGGACAAGCTGAGCGGCCGCTTCGCCACCGCATCGGAGGTTCGGGCTGCATGGGACCGGCTCGAGACCTGGTCACGCCTGGTGGCGGAGCACCTGCTGCCCTGACGGTCTTCGGCCGTTTGCAGCTGCAGCACGTAACGACGAGGGAGAGCCGGAATCGGTCCCAAATGGGCTTCTGCCTGGTGCCGGATGGCTCTGGCTGCAAAGGCCGACCAAGGAGAGGCCGATGCCTCGTCGATCGTGGCTCCACCTGCAAACGCGGCAGGACGGAGGTGTGAACGGCACTATTGTCAGCCGGGATCTGCGTCCGATGCGGGCCGGTGCACGACGAAGGCCGCCACCTGGCCCTGGCGCCGCGGGTCGTACCCGATCAGCTTCACGTAGGCTCCCGGATTCGCCTCCGCGCAGGCGGCCAGTGCCGCCACGACCTCCTCGACGGAGCGGACCTCGAACATGGGCAGCCCCCACATGCTCCAGTACGGACCCCGCGCCCAGGGTTCGAGGGTGTACTCCACCGCGGGGACGAGCCCCTGGCGAAGGATGTGCTCGATCTGTCGGACGACCTGCTCCGCTGACAGGCGGGGGAGGTACGAGAAGGTCTCGAGCCGCATGGTCGCCGGCGTCGTCATGTCGTCACCTCCTGCGGGTCGAGCGCATCCACGCTCTCGAAGTTGTCGAAGCTGATGTCCTGCCACGTGTCGAGCGCGGCGCGCAGCTCCGGCGAATGTCGCGCCGCAGCCGCCAGGATCTCCGGACCTTCGGCCGACAGGTCTCTGCCCTCGTTGCGGGCCAGCACGGTGGCCTCGAGCGCGACCCGGTTGGCTGTCGCTCCGGCGGCGCTGCCCAGCGGGTGGCCGAGCGTCCCGCCACCGAACTGGAAGATCGTGTCGTCCCCGAAGATCTCGAGCAGGTCCGGCATGTGTCCCACGTGGATCCCTCCCGAGGCGACCGGGAAGGTGGCCGGCAGCGAGGCCCACGACTGGTCGAAGTAGATCCCCCGAGAGCGATCCTCGGCAATGAAGTCGTCGCGCAGCAGATCGTTGATCCCCTGGGTCGAGGCGCGATCCCCTTCGAGCTTGCCGACCACGGTGCCGTTGTGGAGGTGATCGGCGCCGATCATGCGGCACCACTTGGCGAGCACGCGCCAATGCACGCCGTGGTTCCGCTGCCGATCGATCACCGCGTGCATGGCACGGTGGATGTGCAGCAGCATCCCGTTGCGGCGGCACCAGTTGGAGAGGGTCTGGTGGCTGGTGAAGCCGACCACCAGGTAGTCGACCATGATGATCGGCGAGCACTGTTTGGCGTACTCCGCGCGTTCCAGCATCTGTTCGACATCGGGCGCGGTGACGTTGAGGTAGTGGCCCTTGCGCTCGCCCGTGTCGGCGTCTGCCTTGCGGATCGCCTCGGCGACGAAGCTGTACCGATCCCGCCAGCGCATAAAGGGCTGGGAGTTGATGTTCTCGTCGTCCTTGGTGAAGTCGAGCCCGCCGCGCAGGCACTCGTACACGGCTCGGCCGTAGTTCTTGGCCGACATGCCGAGCTTGGGCTTGATCGTCGCCCCCAGGATCGGCCGCCCGTACTTGTTGAGCATGTCCCGCTCCACCTGGATCCCGTGGGGCGGGCCGTGGAATGTCTTCATGTAGGCAACCGGGATGCGAAGGTCCTCGAGCCGGAGCGCCCGGACCGCCTTGAATCCGAAGACGTTGCCGATGATCGAGGAGGCCATGTTGGCGACCGATCCCTCCTCGAAGAGGTCCATGTCGTAGGCGATGAACGCAAGAAACTGGCTTGGCTCGCCGGGCACCGGCTCGATCCGGTAGCACTTGCCCTTGTACCGATCAAGATCGACCAGCCGATCGGTCCAGACCGTGGTCCAGGTCCCGGTCGAGGACTCGGCCGCGACCGCGGCACCCGCCTCCTCGGGCGCGACCTCCGGCTGGGGGGTGACCCGGAATGCCGCAAGCAGGTCGGTGTCGCGCGGCACGTAGTCGGGACGCCAGTAACCGGCGTCGCGGTATTCCTTGACGCCCGCATCGAACGATCGTGACTCAGTCATGGACGCTTCCTTTCGGGGAGGGTTCGGCGAGCCGCTCAGGGATGCTCGTGGTCATGTGCTCCGCTGTGCAGCTCGTGGTCGTGATCCGATGCGTCATGGGCGCCCAGGTCGACCCGCAGCAGCATCGACTTCTTGGCGCTCAGGATCCGGTGGACGAGCAGCAGCTGGGTGAGCGCCAATGGATCGCTGTGGTGGGTGCGAAGGGCGCCATCGGCGAAGTCACCGAATTGCTCCGGTGCGAGGTGGCGGAGGTGCTTGTGCCGCGCATCCATGTGGCCCCAGATCCGCTCCTCGAAGTCGCGGACCGTGGCTCGGTCGAGGCCGCCGTCGATCTCGAGCAGATGTGAGGCCTTCCCGGCGTTCTCCGCCGACGAGGCACGCACGCCGGCATGAGGCTCTTCGAGGAGGCCGTCGAGATTCAGAAACGGCAGGGTTGAGCGGGTGGTGATCTGAACGTTGAGGTGCTCATCGTCCCCGTCCTCCGGGGCGCGATAGAACCGGACCACGAGGTCGGCGAAGGCTCCCTGTGGCGCAATGTACGCCTCCACGTCCGGGCGCCGCACCTCGATCTCCTGCGCGACCGCCTCTGCCGAATAGCCGCGCTTCGCCACGTCCCGCTGGATCTTCCAGCGATGCTTCAGCGACTCCTCCGGGTCGAGCCACACCTTCAGGTCGAAGAGCGCCCGCACGCCGGGGACGAGGAACGGGTGGAGACCCTGCACGATCACGAAATCACGCGGGACCACTTCCTCGGGCGGACCGAAGGTTCCGTCGTGATGGTCGTAGACCGGCTTCATGATCGGCTGACCTCGTTTGAGGTCGAGCAGCTGGCTCTCCATGCGGAAGAAGTCGTTGGCGCGCGGATCGAGAGCGGTGACGCCGAGGAGCTTGCGTTCGCGCCGGTCGAGGCTGTGGTAGTCGTCCAGGCAAAGGGTGGTGATTCTGCTTCCGCCGACGATCCGGTAGAAGCCGGCCGTCAGCGTCGACTTGCCGGTGCCGCTGTCCCCGCCGATCCCGATGAGGATCGGTCGTTTCAGCGTCGCGTCTGGCTTGCCTGTCGTCATCGGATGCCCGATGCTAACCCCGCGCTGGCATGACGGCGAATACATTGTGTGGATCACAGGCATAAGCCAGGTGAATGATGCAACCAGGTGACCGGGCATCCATGGAGCCGCTCGACCAGTCCCTGTTCGAGCGACGGGTGACGGTCCACCAGCTGCGCGTCTTCAAGACGGTGGCTGACGCCCGAAGCTTCACCCGGGCGGCGCAGCAGCTCCACCTGAGCCAGCCGGGGGTCTCGCACCAGGTGAAGGCGCTGTCGACGGCGATCGGCGCCCCACTGTTCGAGCCGATCAAGCCGCGGATCCAGTTGACCGACGCGGGCCGCGTGCTGTACGAGCACGCCAGCCGCATCCTGTCGGAGTTCGAGGCCGCCGGTCACGCCATCGACGAGCTCAAGGGCCTGGAGCGGGGCATCCTTCGGCTGGCCGGCGACACGACCGTCGGGATCTACGTCCTTCCCGATCTCCTTGGCGCGTTCCGGCAGCGGTATCCCGACATCACGCTTCGCCTCGATGTCGGCAACCGGCAGCACGTCTACGAGCGGCTGCTGACGAATGAGGCCGATTTCGCTGTGGTCGGCCGGACCTGGCTTCGACCGGACGTGCCGCTGACCGTCCGGCCCTTCCTGCCCAACGAGCTGATTGCCATCGCCGCCCCCGGCCATCCGCTCGCCGGCGCCCGACGCGTGTCGCTGGCCCGTCTCGCCGCCGAGCCGTTCATCTTCCGCGAGGAAGGCTCCGGGACACGGGAAACCGTTGAAGAGGCGTTGGCCAGGAGCGGACGCCCCGTGACCGTGGCGATGGAGCTGGCCAGCAACGGCGCGATCAAGCGGGCAGTGGCGCGAGGCCTCGGGATTGCCATCCTGTCGCGGCACGCCGTCTCGGTCGAGTTACGTCTCGGGGTGCTGGTGGAGCTGCCCGTGACCGGCTTCCCCCTGCATCGACAATGGCATCTCGTCTACCGGCGAGATCGCCGAATCGGCCCCGTTGGGGAGGCGTTCCTGTCGTTCGTGGAGGAGGGCCGCTGGCGCGACGCGATCGGTGAGGACCTGACCACCGACTGACTCCGCGGCGCCTCGTGGCGTGGGGCTTCGGGGATTTGCAGCTGCAGCACGTAACGACGACGAAGAGGCGGAATCGGCCCCAAACAGGGCTTCTGCCTGGTGCCGGTTGGCTCCGGTTGCACAGGCCGACCAAGAAGCGGCCGATGCCTCGTCGATCGTGGCTCCACCTGCAAACGCGGCAGGACGGAGCGGCGAGCGGCCGATTCGCCACCGCATCGGAGGTGCGGGCCGCGTGGGACGGAGCGGCTAGCGGCTGGCCAGCGACCACGAGCGCGCGAGGTGTAATCTCGCCCCTGGGGGCGCGTGAAGAGGAGGAGAGAGATATGTCCCTGAAACCCGGCGCCATTCTGCAGCTCGTCGCAGTTGTCCTGTTCCTGCTTGCCGCCTTCGCCGTGAAACTCGGCACTTTGGACCTTGTCACCCTGGGCTTGGCCGCCTTCGCGGCGTCATTCCTTGTGGAGGGCTGGAAGCGCTAGCCCCCACGCAGGCTTTACCCGCAAACGGGCTCGCGGGGTAGGAGGGGAGCGGCTGCGTATACTCGGTGCATGCGTGCGGTCCGGCGAGTCATCGCGATCGGCGCCCTCCTCCTTGGCCTGGCCTCGGTCATGGCACCAGCCGCCGGGGCCGATGCGGGCGTGGTGCGCCTGCAGCTGACCGGCGTGATCGACCAGGTCAACGCCTCATATGTCGAAGAGGGGCTGCGCGCCGCCGCCGACTCCGGTGCGGTGGCGGCCCTGATCCAGATCGATTCGCCTGGAGGCGAGTTGACCAGCATGGACCGCATCCTGAAGGCGATCCTGGGCAGCCAGATCCCGGTCATCACCTGGGTGGCTCCGGAAGGGGCGCGCGCCGGCAGCGCCGCCACCTTCATCACCTTGGCCGGCGACGTGGCGGTCATGGCCCCGCTGACCAATATCGGGGCAGCGTCGGTCATCTCCGGAAATGGCCAGGACCTGCCCACCACGCTGGCCCGCAAGGTGACCAATGACGCAGTTGCGCGTATCACCGAGCTGGCGCGCGACCATGGACGCAACGTGGCCTGGGCCGAGAGCGCCGTGCGCGACGCGGCCAGCGCGTCGGTGACCGAGGCGTTGGCCATGTCACCGCCGATCGTCGATTTCGAGGCGGCCGATACCGCGGCAATCTTCACGGCCATCGACACCGGCAAGCGCGCCGACGGCTACGCGTACACCTTCAAGGGCAAGCCGTTGCCGCCCCTCTCCGGGCTGACCATCCACGAGGCGACCATGAACATCGGGCAGCAGTTCCTGCACCTGCTGTCGGATCCGAACATCGCCTTCATCCTGTTCACCATTGGCTTCTACGGAATCCTCGCCGAGCTCTTCCATCCGAACCTGGTGAGCGGCTCGCTGGGGGCGATCGCCATCCTGCTGGCCTTCATCGGCTCCAACAGCCTGCCGCTCAACGTTGGGGGGCTGCTGCTGATCCTGGTCGGCATCGGCCTGTTCGTGCTGGAGCTGCACTTCACCAGCTACGGATTGCTGACCGCCGGCGGGGTGATCTGCTTCGTGCTTGGCGCATTCGCCCTGTACACCGGGGTCAACATCGACAACCCGGTGCAGGTGTCGGTCAGCCCGATCCTGATCGTCGCCGCCGTCGCGCTTTCGCTGGTCTACTTCTTCGTGCTGGTGCGCGGCCTGCTGCAGATGCAGAAGATCCGCTCGAAAGGCCTTCCGATCGCGGCGCTGATCGGCACCGGCGGTACGGCCCAGACGACGATCGCCCCAACGGGCATCGCCTATGCTGGCGGCGAGGCCTGGTCGGCACGCAGTCGAGCGGGGGAGATCCCGGCCGGATCCCGGCTGCGGGTGGTGGGAATCAAGGGCCTGGAGCTGATCGTCGAGCCGGAGGATGGCAGTGGCTGACGGAGTGCTGGTCGAGCGCGCCTCTCGCGCCGCCGTGGTCGCGCCGCGACCGAACGGGGTGGCGATCGTCGAAGGGGCCGGCGGACCGCTGATCGCCTGGTTCCTG
>JANMPX010000286.1:0-3488 GCA_031370085.1 Chloroflexota bacterium
CGGGGCCGGAGGCCGACGCGGAGCAGGCAGCCGAGCTGGCTGCGGCCAGGCGGGCGATCGAACAGCTGACCGATGAGCAGCGCGACGTGATCTCGTATCGATTCGCCGCCGGGCTCACCCCGCGAGAGATCGGACTGCTGATGGGCAAGCGCGAGGGCACCGTCCGCGCCCTCCAGTTCCGCGCGCTCCACGCCATGCGAAGGTTCATCCGCATCGAGGAAGCCCAATACCGGTCACCCCAGGCGCCCGAGCGCAACCGATGAACGACAACGCCTCGCCAATCCGGCCGGAGGACGCCGAGCTGGAGAGAACGCTCGAACGGCAGCTGGCATCTGCACTGGAGCCCGAAACGCTTCGCCTCAGGCGCGTCCGCGCGGCGGTGCTGGCCAGCTATCGGGCCACCGTGGAACCGGTCCGCCGACCGCCAACTCGCTCGTGGCTTCGCGGCTGGACCGTCGCGGCCGCCTTTGCCACGCTCCTGGTCGGGGGAGCGGGCGTGGTCGCCGCCGACGGCGGGCCGGGACAGCCGTTCTACGAGATCCGACTGGCCATCGGTACCCTGCTGCTGCCAAGTGAAGCGGCGGCGCGGGACCGCGGCCTTGCCGGCGAGCTTGACGATCGGCTGACGGAGGCGCGCACGGCGTCCCGCAAGGGTGACGCTGCGGCCATGCGGGCAGCGCTCGACGCGTACCGGCGCACGCTCAGGGAGCTGACTCGCGGCGTGATCGACGATCCGTCGATCATCAGCCGCCTTCTGCGTCAGCAAGATCTGCTGCAGGCACTCGTCGGTACCGCACCTGGCGCATCGCAGGAGGGCCTGCGGCAGGCGCTGCGCGAAGCCCAGAACGCGGCGGCTACGACTCAGAGATCCAACCCAAGCCCAGGGCCGAAGGCGACCCCGGCAGGCAACCCGCATGGATCCAGCCCACCGAGCCATCGACCATGAGCTGGAGCCGACGGGGGGAGTCGAACCCACAACCTGCGGTTTACAAAACCGCTGCTCTACCGTTGAGCTACGTCGGCCTTCGGCACCGATTCTAGCCGCGGGCGGGTAGCGATCGCTGCCGCACGGTCTCGAAGAGGAGCAGCGCTCCCGCGGTCGCGGCGTTCAGGGAGGCGACCTTGCCGGCCATCGGGAACCGGACCAGCAGGTCGCAGCGCCGACGGGTGGCGCCCGATACCCCGCTCCCCTCGCTGCCCACCACGATCGCGAGTGGCCCACGCAGATCTGCCTCCCAGGCGGTGGCGGGGGCGTCCTGGTCCGCGGCCACCACGCGCAGCCCACCGTCCCGGAGCTCGCGGATCGCCGCGCCGAGACTCTCGACGCGGGCCAACAGCAGATGCTCGCTGGCACCTGCCGAGGCCTTGACGGCCGCGGCGGAGAGCGGCGCCGCCCCGCGCTCGGGAAAGATGACTCCATCGACACCGGCGGCCTCAGCGGAACGCAGGAGCGTGCCGAAGTTGGTCGGATCCTGCAGGTTCTCGAGCAGCACAACCAGCGGATCGTGCGTGCGTCGGCGAGCGTGGGCCAGGATCTCTAATATGTCCGACCAGCGCCGGTCGGCCACCTCGAGCAGCACTCCCTGGTGTCCCTCGAAGCCGGCGCGCCGGCGGAGCTGGTCCGCGTCGATGGTCTGAATCGGCACCGATGCTGTACGAGCCGCGGCGAGCAGCGCCTTCAGCTCGGGGCTGGGGCGAGAGCCGGCCGCCACCAGCAGACGGTCAGCCGAGCGTCCCGCCGCCAGTGCCTCGGCGACCGGACGACGCCCGCCGATCCACTCGGTCACGATCGGCCCAGAACCGCCACCGCGAAGGCCGCGATCCCTTCCGCCCCGGCGAATCCCAGCCCATCCGAGGTGGTCGCCTTGATGTTCACGCGGTCCGCCTCGAGGCCGATCAGGCCAGCGATCCGGGCGGCCATTTCGTCCCGCCTCGGCGCGATCGACGGATGAGCGGCTACCACGGTCAGGTCGAGGGAGACCGGCTGCCAGCCGAGTTCGCCGACGCGGGCCACAGCCCCGTTCAGCAGCTTGGCGGAGTCCGCATCGCGCCATCGGTCATCGCCGGACGGGTAGAGCGCGCCGATGTCGCCCGCGCCCGCGGCGCCGAGCAACGCATCGATCGCCGCGTGGAGAGCGACGTCTCCGTCCGAATGGCCTGCGAGGCCAGACTCGCCCGGAAACCGAAGCCCACCGAGCCACAGCTCGCGCCCGGGATCGAGGCGATGGGCGTCAAACCCGATGCCAGCCTGCTCCCCGCTGCCGACCGACGGCGCGGCGAACGGCGTCACCGCTGTCGCCAGGGCACGGCGCAGGACTTCATCGTCCCCCGGCACGGTGAGCTTGAGGTTCGCCGGCTCGCCGTCCACCGCAACGACCCCGATGCCGGCAGCCGCCAGCGCGGCTGCTTCGTCGGTGGCCGCCCTGCCCCAGGCCTGCGCCTCTTCCAGCGCGGAACGCATGTTGGCCAGCGTGGCGCCCTGCGGCGTCTGGGCGGCTACGAGCTGCTCGCGATCGACCGCCGCCACCATCCGCCCCGAGCCGTCGAGCCGCTTGAGCGCATCGCGCAGTGGCACGGTCGGGATCGCCGCCTGGCCGGGACGCACAGCGGACGCCACGCGATCCATGAGGGCCGTCGACGCGGCGGGGCGGGCTGCGTCATGGATCAGGACCACCGTCTCATCGGGAAGGCCCTGGCGGGTGAGCTCGGCAATCCCCGCCAGCGAAGAGTCGGGCCGCTCCGCGCCGCCGGCCACCACGGTGCACCGTTCCGCGCCGGCCGCGGGCAGGGCCTGCCGGAAGCGCTCCACGGCATTGGCGGGGACAACCACCACGACGCTGGTGAGTCCCGGCAGCGCCAGCAGGGTGTCGAGACTCCATCGCCATACCGGACGGCCCCACAGGTCGATCCACAGCTTGTCGCCGCCCATCCGCTGGCCGCGGCCGGCCGCAACCAGGACTGCGGCGATCGGCCCCGCCACGTCAGGCGTCGCGCGGCTGGGCGAAGATCATCCGGCCAGCCACGGTTTGCAGGACGCGGGTGACGGTGATCGGCACCTCCCGCTCCATGAACCGGCTGCCGCCTTCGACCACGATCATGGTCCCGTCGTCCAGGTAGCCAACCCCCTGACCCGGTTCCTTTCCCTCCTGGATGATCTTCACCAACATATCCTCTCCAGGATGGACGACCGCCTTCACGGCGTTGGCCAGCTCGTTCACATTCAGTACCCGGATCCCCTGCAGCTCGGCGACCCGATTCAAGTTGAAGTCGTTGGTCAGGATGGCGGCGTTGTGGTCGCGGGCAAAGGCAACCAGCTTGGCGTCGACCTCGCTGATCTCGGGGTAGGTCTCCTCGCTGATCTCGACCGGCGTGATGGAATCCTTCTGGAGCGCCGATAGCATCTCGAGCCCGCGTCGCCCTCGGGTCCGGCGCAGCGGGTCAGGCGAATCGGCGATCCGCTGCAGCTCGTCCAATACGAAGCGCGGTGC
>JANMPX010000260.1:0-10552 GCA_031370085.1 Chloroflexota bacterium
AGCCAGGCGGTCCACCAGCCCCAGTTCTTGTTCTTCATCCGGCTGGCCCAGTAGTAGAGGCCGCCGGCCGTGGGGTAGGCAGATGCGACCTCGGCCATCGAGGCTGCGATGGCCAGCACGAATACGGTGACCAGCGGCCAACCGATCAGGCTCGCCGCGGTGCCGGACCAGGCAAGTCCGTAGTCATACAGAATGACCGCGCCGGTCAGGATCGAGATGATGCTGAAGCTGATGGCGAAGTTGCTGAATCCGCCCATGCTGCGGAACAGCTCCTGCGCGTAGCCGAGGCGGTGCAGGTCGCGGACGTCCTGCTGGATGACATCTTCGCGAGTTGGCTGCGTCATGTGGAACCTCTCCTCCTGCGGGGGAATCGGCGCTGCGGCAAGTGGGCGCGCGCTCGGCAAGGGTCAGGTCACGAGTGGGCGATGGCAACCGGGCGAGTCGGCTGAGCCTCCTTCCTGCTGCGCGCGCTGGCGCGCGACGCGCCGCCCGACAAGGTCCGCCCCACCGGGCAGGTCGGACCCGGCGACTATACGCAGCCTCGGTCCCCGCGGGAAGGGTCGAATGACATTTGACGCGGCCGCAACCGCGCAGCAGGAGCTAGGAGCCGCTCTCCTCGGTGGCGTCAGCCTCGCCCTCGGCGCCAGCCTCGCCCTCGGCCTCGCCCTCGACGGCGACCGGCTCAATGACTTCCTCTTCGCGCGGCGGGTTCACCTTGGCGATCAGCTCGTCCGGGTCGTTCAGCACGGTGACCTTCTCGCCGGCCACCAGATCGCGAACGTGAATCGTGGCTTCAAGGTCGACCAGTGATGACAGGTCGACGGTGATCTCGTGCGGCAGGTCCGCGGGCAGCGCCTTCACCTTGAGATGGTCGAGCGACATGAACAGGATCGCGCCATCGCGCTCGACGGCGGGCGATGTACCGGTCAGCGCGAGCGGGATGTCAGCCGTCATCTCCTGGCGCAGGTCGACCGCGAACAGATCGACGTGGAGGATCCGCCCGGTGAGCGGGTTGCGCTGCAGCCCCTTGATGATGGCGCTCGTCGGGCGCCCGCCATCGACCGTGACATTCACGATGCTGGTGCGGCCCGCGGCGCGGTAAAGCGATTCGAGGAGCTTGGCCTCCACCTGGACAGGGATCGACCCGGTCGTCTTGCCGAAGAGCACGCCGGGAACGACTCCGGTGGTGCGCAGGCGTCGGTTGTGCTTGCCGCTCGCAGCGCGCGCGGTGACGGCGATCTCAAGGTCCATGAAGCTTCGCTGATCCTCGAACAGATGGAGCGCTCGCGTCTCGCGATGACGGAGGCGTGCGGGCCGGCATCGTACCAGCCGACCCGCGGTGCGGCAAGAAGCGCCGGTGAGGGCCGCGCCGGATCGGTCTAGAATCGCGGCCGAATGGCCGGCACGATCATGATCGTCGAGGATGAGCCCGCGGTGGCGCGGGGGGTTCAGGTCGCCCTCGAGCAGGAGGGATACGCGACCGTGATCGTGGGCACCGGCGAAGAGGCGATCAAGCGCTTCTCCGACATCGCACCAGACCTCGTCCTGCTCGATGTGCGGCTGCCCGGGATCGACGGCTTTGAGGTCTGCCGCCAACTGCGCCGCGAGACCCGCGCCCCGGTCCTCTTTCTCACGGCGCGCGCCGACGAGGTCGACAAGGTGGTCGGCCTGGAGATCGGCGCCGACGACTACCTCGTCAAGCCATTCAGCGTTCGCGAGCTGGTGAGCCGCATCAAGGCGCTGCTGCGGCGCGCCTATGGTGAGCTGGCCGACACCCAGACCGGGCGAACGCTTCGTCGCGGTGACCTGGTGATCGACCTCGAGCGACGGCGCGTCACCCGCAGCGGGGAGCGGATCAGCCTGACCACGACCGAGTTCGACCTGCTGCGCCACATGGCCACCAAGCCCGGACGCGTCTATACCCGCACGCAGCTGCTCGAGCTGGTGCGCGACTACGAGGCCTTGGAGGCCGATGAGCGGACCATCAACGTGCACATCAGTCACATCCGCGAGAAGATCGAGCTCGATCCCGCCCAGCCGCGCTACATCAAGACGGTAAGGGGCGTGGGGTATGCCTTCAGCGAAGACTGAGGCGGGCGACAAGCCGACCATCTGGCGGCGCCCGCGGCGGCCCGGATTCCTGCAACAGCTGAACGTGCGGATGGTGATGGCCATCTCCAGCGTGGCGCTGGTCGGACTGCTCGTCTCGGGAGCCGCGCTCAACCAGATCCTGCCGGGCTATTTCCTCGAGCAGGCCGGCAGCCGAGCTGAAACCGCCGCGCTTTCGACGGCGCTCCTCCTCGAGAAGACGGCCGGTGAGGCGGGGGTCACCCGGCCGCAGCTGCTCACCATCCGGGAGCTGCGCGAGACGCAGCTCCTCAAGCCGGTCGCCGACACCGCTGCCAAGTCGCTGGCCCAGGGCACCGTGGAGATCTTCAACCCCGATGGCTCCCTCGCCGCGCGCGCCGAGCCCGATGCCGACACCGTGACGGATCTGCGACGCAACGGGCTGCGCCCCGACCCGGAGGTGCCGCCGGGAGAGGTCACGCAATCCATCTCGATGCCCGACACCTCTCCTCCAATCGTCTTCACCATCAAGGTCTCGAATCCCTACACCTCGCGAGCGGCCACCCTCGAGCGTGTGCGCGGGACGCTGGTCTTCACCGGATTGATCGCCCTCCTCGCTTCGCTGGTGGTCGGGGTGCCGGCAGCCAGCCGGCTCACCACCCCGCTGGCGCGGCTGCGGCGTGCCTCCGGTCGGCTCGCCCGCGGTGAGCTCGATGAACGGGCCCCGCGCTCCGAGATCGTGGAGATCGACGACCTGGCCCAGCAGTTCAACCTGATGGCGGATCGCCTGTCCGACTCGCTGCGCCTGCTGGAGGCCGACCGTGATCGGCTCCGCGAATTCGTAGCCGATGTCTCGCACGAGCTGCGCACGCCGATTGCCGCCCTGCGAACCTTCATCGAGCTGCAGCGCGATGACAAGGTCGACGAGCCGATGCGCCACGAGTTCCTGGATCGCTCGAGCGAGCAGATCAGCCGCCTCGAGTGGATGAGCACCAACCTGCTTGACCTGTCGCGCATCGATGCGGGGATCTTCCCGCTCGACATGCGTCGCGGCGACCTGCGCGACCCGATCCGCTCGGTGGTCGAGGCCCACGCCGAGCTCGCCGAGCAGCGCGGCGTGTCGCTCGGCAGCAGGGTGCCGGCCAGCCCGGTGATGGCCCGCTTCGACCGTGAGCGCATCGTCCAGCTGTTGACCAACCTGGTCGGCAACGGCCTGAAGTTCACGCCCCGTGGCGGCGAGGTGCAGGTCGACCTGACCGACACCCCCGAGGGGGCGATCCTGCAGGTGCGCGACTCGGGACCGGGGATCCCCGCCACTGAGCTGCCCCATGTCTTCGAGCGCTTCTTCAGAGGCACGAACGTGGGCGAGGCTCGGGCATCCGGGAGCGGTCTCGGGCTGGCCATCGCGCGCTCGATCGTGGAGATGCACGACGGCCAGATCGAGGTGGCCAGCACGGTCGGCGAGGGCGCCACCTTCTCCGTGCACCTTCCGCACGATCCGCAAGGTCAATGAAACTTCACGGCCGCAGCGACCTGCGCACAACCCGCGCCGCGGAGCATCTGGAGCCATGAACGACAGTCGCGATCCGATCGATCCAGCCGACCTGCCTGCCGAGCCGGTCGAGGTCCAGCAATTCGGGCCTGCCCCGAGCCAGCCGCAACCGACCGCGTGGAGCGCGCCGCCAGCCTGGCCGAGCCAGCCGCCGACCGTCGCCCTGGCACGGCGCGAATCCCGGGGGCTCAGCGCGGGACCGGTGGTGACGATCGCACTGGTGACCGCCATCATCTCCGGCTCGCTGTCGGCAGCGGCGGTCGCCAACCTGCTGCGTCCGACAGCCGGGAGCTCCCTGAACGAGCCCGCCGGCAGCAACGTCAGCCAGGTGCGCATCGACGAGTCGAGCGCGGTGATCAGCGCCGTGGCGCGGGTGATGCCGGCGGTCGTGACCATTACCAGCAGCAGCTCAGGAGGCGTGCTGGGTGGCGCCAATGGCGTCGGCTCGGGGCTGATCTATGACTCGAACGGTTGGATCCTGACCAACAAGCACGTGGTCAACGGCGCCGATCAGCTCCAGGTCACCCTCAACGACTCGCGGGTCTTCTCCGGTCGCGTCTACGGCATCGACACGCTCACCGACCTGGCGATCGTGAAGATCGACGCCACGGGGCTGCCGGCCGCCCCGATCGGCTCGAGTGACGACCTCCAGCTGGGTCAGCTGGCGATCGCCATCGGCAACCCGCTGGGCACCTTCGAGAACACGGTGACCACCGGCGTGGTCTCGGGGCTCGGGCGCCAGATCCGGGCCGGCGACGCGACCTCGCAGTCGTCCGAGCAACTCAACAACCTGATCCAGACCGATGCCGCCATCAACCCGGGCAACTCCGGCGGCCCGCTGATCAACAGTGCCGGCCAGGTGATCGGCATCAACACCGCGGTCAGCCAGGACGCGCAAGGGATCGGCTTCGCGATTCCGATCAACGTGGCCCGTCCGATCATGAAGCTGGCGCTGGCCGGCAAGCCGGTCGCTCGACCGTGGATCGGCGTCTATTACGCGCTGGTCACCAAACAGGCGGCGACTGAGAAGCACCTGGCGGCGGACCACGGCGTGCTGATCGGCGCGGCCGCCAACGGCGCCCCGGGGGTCTTTCCCGGAAGCCCGGCCGACGCAGCCGGCCTGAAGGACGGAGACCAGGTCGTTGCAGTTGATGGCGTGCAGATCACAGACACGCACGACCTGGGCGCGCTCGTGCTGCCGCACCTCCCCGGCGACAAGGTGGTCCTGCACTTGCTGCGCGCCGGCAAGACGCTCGACATCACCGTCACCCTGGGGACGCTCCCGACGAAACCCTAATCGCGTGGCTGGCGCCTGCGCGTCAGCTGCACCTCCACCGTATCGAACGGCCCCGGCAACGGGGCCTTTGGTTTGCGAACCCGGACTTCAACGCCATCGACCGGAAAGCCGGCCAGCACCGCCTCCGCGATCGCGCCGGCCAGTGCCTCGACCAGTCGGAAGGACTCGCCCTCCACGATGCCTCGCACCGTCTCGAATGCGGCGCTGTAGTCGACCGTATCGGCCAGCTCGTCGCTGGCCGCCGGCCCGGACAGGTCCAGCTCGAGGAGGAGGTCAACCTCAAACGGCTGCGGCTCCAGGCGCTCCTCGAGTCGCACGCCGTGTCGGCCAAGGAAGCGCATGCCGCGCAGCGCGATCCGGTCACTCATGGCAGCCAGCGCACGATCCCGTCGGCCACGCGCGCGACCTTTGCGCTCTCGGCCACGTCGTGGACCCGGACGATGTCGGCGCCCCCGGCAATCGCCAGCGCCACGCTGGCCAGGGTCCCCTCCAGGCGGTCGCCCGCCGGCGCCCCGCCGAGCAGCTCACCGATGAACCGTTTGCGGCTGGTGCCGACCAGCAGCGGCAGATCGCCAAGCGCCGTCTTCAGCTCCCGAAGCCGATGCAGCAGCTCGATCGAATGGGCCGGTGTCTTGCCGAAGCCGATCCCCGGGTCGACGATGAGCCGGTCCCGCGCCACCCCGGCAGCCAGGGCGTCGCTCACCGCCGAGCGGAGCCACACCGCGACCGTGTCGAAGAGGCCTTCGGGATAGTCGGCAACCTCCTTGTTATGCATCAGCACCAGGTAGGCGCCGGCCTCAGCCGCGGCCGCGACGGTCCCCGGATCGCGCCGTCCGGCCCACACGTCGTTGACCATGCCGGCACCTGCGGCCAGCCCCTGCCTGGCGACGCCGCCCTTGGTCGTGTCGATGCTGAGGAGCCCCCGTTCGCCCGGCGCGCGTGCCAGGGCGGCGACCACCGGGATCGCCACCGCAACCTCGGCCTCGACCGTCAGCGCGGGATGCTCGCCGTAGAACTGCGTCGGCCGGGATGACTCAGCGCCCACATCGAGGATGTCGGCGCCCAATTCGGTGAAGCGGCGGGCCTGGTCGAGGGCGGCCGCCACCACCTCCGCCTCGCTGCGGCCCGGGAGCGCGATGCCATCGCCGCTGAACGAATCGGGGGTGACGTTGATGATCCCCATCAGGTAGGTCCGCTCGCCCCAGCGCAGCTCGGTCATGAAGGCTCCACCTCGCCGGTCAGCATCCCACGAACCGCGCCGACCAGGTAGAGCGAGCCGGCCACCACGATCGGCTGCTCGGGCGCGGAGCGCAGTTCTGACGCCTGCAGCACTGCTTCCTCGACCGTCTCCGCTGCCGCGCCACCCGCCGAGATCCGCTGCCACATGTTCAGAAGTTCGGCCGGCGGGTGGGCACCCAGCCCGCTTGCAGCCGTGAAAACCGGACGTGGCCGGAGCGACGCGAGGGCGCGCAGCATGGCGCTGACGCGCTTGCCGCGCATGGCTCCAAACACGAACGGGAAGTCGCGCATTTCCAGCTCCGACAGCGCCGCGGCAAGGGCCCGGGCACCCGCGGGGTTATGCGCCCCGTCAAGCAGGACCCGCCCGTGTCGCGCCGTCTCGACAAGCTCGAGGCGTCCGGGCCAGCGCGCGCGTGCGAACCCCGCCCGCACAGCCTCGGCGGTGAGGTGGAAGGGGCTGCCCCGCCGGACCGCATCCTCGCCCAGGGCATCCAGCAGGGCGAGCGCCACCGCAGCGTTGGCGGCCTGGTGACTTCCCAGGAGGCCGACGTGCAGGGCCGGCCACGGTCCCTTGGGGGTTACCGCGTCGACCACCAGGCCATCCCATCCGGCGTGACGCACGATCGCCGCGTACGCCTGGCCAGCGCCTGCCCGACGCAGCGGCGCGCTCACGTCGGAAGCCCGCGCGAGGATCGGGCCGAGGCCGCCTCCGGTGGCGCCGGTCACCGCCAGGTTCCCGCGCTTGATGATCGCCGCCTTCTCGGCTCCGATGGCGGCGAGCGTGCTGCCTAGGTGCTTCTCATGATCGTGCTGGACGTTGGTGATCGCCGCCACCCCGGGGTCGAGCGCGTTGGTGGCGTCCAGCCGCCCGCCGAGGCCAACCTCCACGATCGCCACGTCAACCTGCGCCCGAGCCAGCTCGTTGAACGCCGCGGCGGTCAGTGCCTCGAACTCGGTCGGGGGGCCGAGCCGGGCAGTCACCCGGTCGATGGCGGGCAGGACGGCATTCATCGCCGCGGCGAAGCGTCGCTCGCTCAGCGGCTCCCCATCCAGCACGACCCGCTCGCGATAGCTGACCAGGTGCGGCTTGGGCATGCTGCCGACCCGCAGTCCAGCCTCACCAAGCACCGCGGCGGTCAGCGCCACGACGCTCCCCTTGCCGTTGGTGCCGGCCACCAGCGCCCCATGCAGCGAGCGCTCCGGGTGGCCCAGCTCGGCGAGCAGCGCGTCGATGCGCTCGAGGCCCAGGCTGATCCCGAAGCGCCCACGCGAACGGAGAGCGGCAACCGCAGCGACGTAGCCGAGCCGAGGCGGACTCACCGCGTGGTCCGCCGGCTCAGGCGCCGTCGTCCTCGTAGAAGACGCAGTCGTGGAACTGGCCGGTGAGGCACAGGTCGCTCACGTAGCCCGCATCGAGATGCACGCCGCCGCGCAGCTGGCAGCGGCTCACCGAGCCTTCCTGCTTGAGGACCGCGCGCAGCAGGCCAGGCGAATCGGTGCCCACCCGCCCCTTGCCTCCGGCGGTCACGTAGAAGTGCGGGCAGGAGTGCCGGCGCGGCCGCGGGTATCCGATCGGGCTGCCCCGCCGGCCGATGTGCACGGTGAGCGGCTCCACGCTGCCAACGAAGCGCTTCTCCGCGATCACGCAGCGCCCCGGCTCGCAGTCGGTGTCGTTGTGGCAGCACGCACGGGCCGGCCCCACCCCGTCGACCGCCCACAGCTCCCAGCATGGTCGCCGCAGGATGAAGGCGGGGCACCGGTAGCGGATGGTGAGCGAGCAGTTCTCGACCTCCCAGCACATCGTGCGCCGATCGTCGCCCGGCCGTGGAGGGGCGAACGGGTCGGCCACGCCGCGTCGATCGGCGCTGGTTCTGCGCTCGGTCTTGATGATCACCGGCGGAGTGTAGCCGCTGCCGCGCGGGGAGCGGCACGCACGCCCTACGCGAGAAACTCGCGCAGTCGATCCTCCATGACGGCCTGCGGCATGTAGCCGACCAGGCGTGCCGCCTCGCGTCCGTCCTTGAAGACGATCAGCGTCGGGATGCTGAAGATGCTGTAGCGCATCGCCAGCTGCTGGTTCTCATCGGTGTTGATCTTTGCGATGTCGATCTTGTCGGCGTGCGCCTCGCCCACGGCCTCGACCACCGGTGACACGAGCCGGCACGGTCCGCACCAGGGAGCCCAGAAGTCGACCAGGACCGGCTTCTCGGCGTTGAGGACCTGCTCCTCGAACGTGGACTCGTCGACCGTCTGCGGGACCGTCATTACCTGCTCGTCAGACCTCCAGGGACCGATGCGGGGTGAGGAACGATCCTAGCACCAGCGCCTACTAGGGGCTCGGGGACGGATTTGGCGTGGGGGTCGGCGTCGGAGGCGGTGTCGGAATCGGCGTCGGCGTTGGGCTCGGCGACGGGGTGGGGCCGCTCGACAGGACCAGGTTGACCTGGCTTCCCTTGCCAACCGATACGCCCGCACTCGGGTCGGAGCTGATCACCTCGCCGGCGGGCCGGTCAGATGGCTCGGAGGTGACGCTGCCCAGGATCAGGCTCGCCAGCTGGAGCGTGTTGATCGCTTCGTCGCGCGTCTGGCCGATCAATACCGGGACGGGGACCTCCTCCTTGCCCTTGCTGACGACCACGTGGACGGTCGACCCGACCTGGACCGAGGCGCCACTCTGCGGATCGGTGGAGATGACCCGGTCGACCTCGACGGTGTCGCTCGCCTCCCGCGTAATGTCCAGCAGCAGCCCCCGGCGCTCCGCATCGGCCCGAACGCCGGCGATCGGCACATCGATCCAGTTCGGCACGCTGACCATCTCCGCGCTCGGCCGCGGCGTATTGCCCGGGCCAAGGCCGCCGAGCACCTGCGCGCCAAGGAAGCCGATGCTGGCCAGCAGCAGGATGCCCAGCACGGCGAGCAGCCACATCCACCACGGCTGGGCCTTTGGCTCCTGGCGTCGGGTGGCCATCGGACGTCGTGGCGGGCCGCCGCCCGGCGGCATCCCCGAGATGGCGGCGCGATCCGATGGCAGCGTCACCCGCGGGGGGATGTAGACGGTCGGCTCGCCGGCCGGCGGCAGCGGAGCTTGCGCTATGGCGGCGGCGGCGGTGGTCACGACCGGCGCATCCGGCGCACGCTGCCAGACGCGCAGCGCCTCGGCAAACGACCCGGCATCGGGGTAGCGCGTGGCAGGGTCGCGCTCGAGGGCGCGCATCACGATGGCGGAGAGAGCCGCCGGAACCGGTGCGTGGGTCGTTGGCGGCAGCGGGTCCTCGGTCAGCCGCTTGAGAGCCACTCCCGCCGCAGAGTCGCCCTCGAACGGGCGGCGCCCGGTCAGCATCTCGTAGAGCACGATCCCCAGCGAGTAGACGTCCGACGCCCCGGTGACCTGGTCGCCGCGCGCCTGCTCGGGGCTGAAATAGTGGACCGATCCCAGGGTCGTGCCGGTCACCGTCATTGACGTCTCGCTCACCGCCCGGGCGATGCCGAAATCGGTCACCTTCACATCGTGGTCGATCAGGATGTTCCCCGGCTTGACGTCGCGATGCACGATGCCGCGCCGGTGGGCGGCCTCCAGGGCCGACGCCACGCCGAGCGCGATGCGCACCGCCTCGTCGGGCTGCAGCGGTCCCCGCTCGCGGAGCACCGCCGCGAGGTCCTGCCCCTCGACCAGCTGCATGACGATGTACTGGCCGCCGCTCTCGGCATCGGTTCCGTAGTCGTAGACCGGCACGATGTTGGGGTGGGAGAGTGAGCCGGCCGACCGGGCCTCCTGGCGGAAGCGGGCCGCGAAGCCGGCATCGGTCCCGTACTGGGGTCGCAGCAGCTTGACCGCCACCTCGCGGTCGAGCTGCTCGTCGACGGCGCGCCACAGCGTCGCCATGCCCCCCTCGCCCAGTGGCGCCAGGAGCCGGTAGCGCCCGCCGATCAGCTGTCCAACCATCTCCACCGTGCGTCAGTCTCGCAGGTCGAGGCTGCGCAGGTAGCCGCGGAACTCGTCAGCCTGGTCGGACTCGAGCGCCAGGGCCACGTTCGCCTTGAGCCAGCCGTGGCGCGTCCCCGCATCGTGCCGGACTCCCTCGAAGCGGTATCCGAAGACCGGCTGCTCGCGGGTCAGCGCGCGCAGCGCGTCGGTGAGCTGGATCTCGCCGCCGGCCCCGCGCTGGGTCGTCTCGAGCTTGTCGAAGATCTTCGGCGTCAGCACGTATCGGCCCAGCACCGCGAGGTCCGATGGAGCTGTCTCGACGGTTGGCTTCTCGACCATGTCGCCGATCTCGACCAGCCGTCCCTCCTCGTGGACGGCGGACACGATCCCGTAGCGGTCGACCTCATCGCGCGGCACACGCTGCAGGGCGATCACCGATCCCCGGTGGGCGTGGTACTGGTCGATCAGCTGC
>JANMPX010000264.1:0-1611 GCA_031370085.1 Chloroflexota bacterium
CTCGATCTCGCTCTGCCCGGCCCCGACCGTCTCGATCAATACGGGGTCGTAGCTGGCGGCATCAAGCGCTGCGGCCGCGAGCCAGGTGCTGGCCGCAAGGCCACCGAGCTCGCCACGTGCCGCCATCGAGCGCACGAAGACGTCGGGGTCCGCAGAATGTTCCATCATGCGGATGCGGTCGCCCATGATCGACCCGCCGGTGTACGGCGAGCTGGGATCGACCGCCACCACCCCGACCCGCCGGCCGCGACGTCGCCATTCGGTGGTGAGCGCGCTGAGCAGGGTCGACTTGCCGCTTCCCGGCGGGCCGGTGATGCCGACCAGGTGGGCGCCGTGGCTGCCCGCGAAGAGCTCCGGCAGCACGTCGCGCACCCCCGGAGCGTCGTTCTCGACGGCGGTCAGCAGCCGGGCCAGCGCGCGCCGCTCACCGGCCAGCGTGCCACGCAGCAGCTCCCGCTGGTACGCCACGCGCCTCAGGCGCGCCGGCGCGCGTGCTCGCGGAAGTAGCCCGCGATCTGGCCGATGCTCGTCCCCGGACCGAAGACCTCGGCGATCCCGGCGGCCTTCAGCTTGACGACGTCTGCGTCGGGGATGATCCCGCCGGCAGCAATCAGCACATCGTCCATCCCGCGGCTGCGGCAGAGCTCCACGACCCGCGGCAGGAGGGCCATGTGCGCGCCCGACAGGATCGACATGCCGACCACGTCGACATCCTCCTGTTCCGCGGCGTCGGCGATCATCTCGGGGGTCTGGCGCAGCCCGGTGTAGATCACCTCGAAGCCCTCGTCGCGCAGACCGCGGGCAAGCACCTTGGCGCCACGATCATGGCCGTCCAGGCCGGGCTTGGCGATCAGGACGCGGATCGGCGAGGTGCGGGCGTCATCGGTCATCGCCGCCGATTCTAGTCGCGCGCGACCACCGCGGCGATCGTCGAGTCGATCTGGGTGGCCAGCGCCAGGTCCCTGGCCGACAGGCCCCCGGCTGACTTGGTCGTCAGCGTGAAGGTCACCCAACGCCAGACGACCTGCATGTCGGGGTGGTGATTGGCCGCTTCGGCGGCGTCGGCGACCTGGTTGACGAGCGCGATCGCGTCGCGGAAGGTGGCGCAGGCCACCGTCCTGGTGAGCGCTGCCCCCTGGCGACGCCACTCCGGAAGGGCCCGCAGGCCCTCGACGATCTCCATCTCGGAGAGGAGGGGCGCGTAGGGCATCGGCCTAGCGCTCGGCAGTCCGACCGATGAAGGTCAGGAATTCGCCGCGGGTCCGCGGGTCGCGGCGGAAGGTGCCGAGCATGGCGCTGGTGACCATGGTCGCCTCCTGCTTGCGGACGCCGCGCATGACCGTGCACAGGTGGGTTGCCTCGATCACGCAGGCGACACCTTTCGGCTCGAGGCGCTCCATCAGAAAGCCGGCCACCTGTTGCGTCAGCCGCTCCTGGACTTGCAGCCGATGGGCGTACATGTCGACCACCCGCGGGATCTTGGAGAGGCCGATCACCCGGCCCTGCGGCAAATAGCCGACGTGCGCCCGCCCGAAGAAGGGGAGCAGGTGATGCTCGCACAGCGAATAGAACTCGATGTCGCGGACCACCACCATCTCGTCGTAGTCGACC
>JANMPX010000315.1:0-3641 GCA_031370085.1 Chloroflexota bacterium
CGATCGGTCCGATCGAAGCTGGCACGCAGGAATTCGAGAAGATCCGCCGAGAAGCGCTCGTGCTCGAAGAGGTCGCCGGCGGACAGGATGGCATCCACCTCCTCCGCCTCGGCCAGCGCCAGGATGCGGGTCAGCGTCTCGCGTCGATTTCGCCGCCGCAGCCGCGCTGTCTCGGGGCGCGCCCAGGCGAACGGCGCGTCGAGGTGCAGGTCGGCGAAATGGAGAAATCTCACTGGCAGCCAAGCGTAGTCGCTGTGGCGACAGCTCGACCGTCACGGACCGCCGTCGCGGCTATTCGGTCTGCCCGCGCAGCGCGTCCCACAGGAAGAAGAGCAGCGCGAGCGGCAGCAGCAGGTGCAGCCAGCCGTTGACCCCGTGGCCGCCGATCAGCGCCAGGGACCAGATCAGCACCAGGATCACCGGCACCGCCCTCGTCCACATCGGTCAGGCCTGGTCGTCGCGCTCGTTGATCACCTGGATCACCAGCAGCACAGCGGCGACCACGAGGAGCAGGTTGACGATCGGCCCCTGGACCAGCAGCAGGCCGACGAACCAGGCGACCAGGGTCGCGGCGATGGCGATCCAGATCATCGGATCAGCATCCAGTCGATGCCGATGACGGCGGCCACCACGGCGAGACCGGCTCCGGCAACCACGGCGCTGAGCAGCACTTCCTTCACGAGGCAAGCGCCTCCAGCACCTGGTCGACGTGCTCGATCGGCTTGACGCGGGCCAGCACGCGCTCCACACCTCCGTCCGGGCCGATGATGAAGCTGCTGCGCTCGACCCCGCGATAGGTCTTGCCGGCGAACTTCTTCTCGACCCAGACCCCATAGGCCTCGGCCACGTGGTGGCCGACATCGGCCAGCAGGCGGTACGGCAGGTCGTACTTGGCGCGGAACTTCACATGGCTGGCCACCGAATCCGGCGAGACGCCGAAGATCTCGACGCCGGCGGACAGCAGGCGCTCGTAGTTGTCGCGCAGCGAGCAGGCCTGGACGGTGCAGCCGGGAGTGTCGTCCTTGGGATAGAAGTACAGGACGAAGCGGCGGCCGGCAAGCGTGTCGTTCGAGACGGTCGATCCGTCGTCGGCGCTCATCTCGAAGCGGGGGGCGGGGCTGCCCGGCGGTGGGTGGCTCACGGTCGCATCGTACCTCAACCCATCTCCTCGATCGCCAGCAGCACCGGGGGGAGGTCGCGGGGTTGCAGGCGGGACGCCAGGTCGCCCGCCAGCTCACCTATGACGCCGTCGTCGACCTCTGACAGATCGTGGTCGGCGCCCGAGAGCAGGCGGACCGCAGGCGGCGCGTAGCCGAACGCGATCGCGAGGAGGACCGACTCGTCGGGATCGCTCCACTGGTCGAGCAGTCCGTGGGCGAGCGTCACCGATCGGTCGAACATGGTGGCCAGCGCCAGCGGAGGGGTGTGGATCGCCTGCTCGAAACCATTGAGGGAGACGCTGACGCCCTCCCCGCCCGTCAGCCGCAGCTCGAAGGTCGGCTCCCGCCGCTCCGCGCGCTCGATCAGGTCCTCTGCCCAGCGGTCGAGGGCGGCGATGATCGGATGGCGCCGCTCGTTGCCGCTCCGGCCTCGCGATGCAGCGGCACGGCGCAGCGTGTCGCGCCAGGACCGGGCCGATGCGCCGATCAGGGTCAGGGCAGAGATCGCCGGGTCGCCGATCGCCACCGACAGCGCCAGCGTGGCGCCCTCTCCGTGGCCGACGATCCCGCTGCGCCGCAGGTCGAGAGAGCCATGCCCGCGCATGGCGGCCAGCTGGTCGCGCGCGTCATCGATCCTGGTGAACAGGTCGGTGGTCTCCCAGACCCCGTCGGACGAGCCGCAGCCGCGCGGGTCGCAGCGCAGCGATGCGACGCCTCGCGTGGCCAGGGCTTCCGCCAGCCGGCCGAGCGGCCCCGGCGCGAGGGGATCGGCGTCGAACCATGTCGGGTGACCGGCCTGGTCGTACTCCCCGTCGCGGCCGCGCGGCAGCCAGGAGGGAAGCAGGAGGGCATTCGGGTAGCGCCCCCGACGATCCGGCGGCGGGGGCTCGTCAGGCAGGGTGAGGGTGCCATGCAGGGTCACGTCGCCGGCGCTGACGTTGAGCTCCTCGAAGCGCGGCATGCCACGAGGGTACACTCGCCTCCCGATGCCCGCCGCGCCGCTGTTCGCCCCTCCCCCCGAGCCGGTCGCCTTCACCCCCGACCCCGGGGCGGAGCTGCCCGGGACCGCCGAGGTCGTGGTGGTCGGCGCCGGGATGATGGGCGCATCGGCCGCGTATCGCCTCGCGCGTGCCGGGATGAGACCGCTGGTGATCGAGGCCAATGCGCCGGCCAGCGGTGCCTCTGGACGGCTGGCAGGCATGGCGCTGGCCGGGCTTGGCGGACATTTCCCGCGGGTCACGCGACTGGTCCAGGAGGCCGGTGAGCGGTCGATCCTCGACTACACCATGCGCTCGCTCGATCTTCTCGAGGAGCTCGACGCCGTCCTGCCGGGCAGCGTTGCCTGGGAGCGGAGCGGATCGCTCGACCTGCTGGCCACCGAGCCCGACGAGGTGCATGGTCGCCGCATGGCCGAGCTGCAGGCCGCCGAGGGGCTCGAGGTGCGAATCATTGGTCGCGACGAGCTCCACGAGCTGGCGCCCGAGGTGGACGTGAGCCAGGTGCGCAGCGCCAAGTGGACCGGGCTCGACGGCCAGCTGCACCCCATTCGCCTGGTCTACGCCCTGCTGGATGCGGCGCGAGCCAGTGGCGCGACGATCGTCACCGGCGTACGCGTTGAGCGGTTGCTCGTCCGATCCGGGCGGATTGCCGGTGTCGCCACCTCCCACGGCGAGGTGGCCGCCGGGGCTGTGCTGCTGGCGACCAACGCCTGGTCGCCGTGGCTGGTCCCGCACATCGCCGCCAACCTGACCCCGATTCGCGAGCACGTGTGCGTCACCGAGCCGATCCCACCGCTGCTCACGCGCAGCTTTGAGACGAACCTGTGCAACGAGTACTGGCGCCAGCTGAAGACCGGCGAGGTGCTGATCGGCGGCTTCACGCAGGTCGACGAGGGGATGGGGATCGGTTCGTACTCGATGGCGGTGCGGCCATTGGTGCCACCGCCCCTGGCGGGGCTGCTGGGACGGATGCATCCGGCTGCCCGCGATGCGCGAATCGTGCGCTGCTGGGCGGGGCTGCTCGACTTCGCCTCCCTTGAGATCCCGATGATGGGCCGACTGCCGGCCCGGGATGGCTCCCCGGTCCCCGGCGGCTACCTGGCCTGCGGCCTGACCGGCCACGGGCTGCCGTATGCGCCGATCATGGGGCTGCTGCTGGCCGAGCTGATCGCCGACGGCGAGGCGCGCACCCTCTCGCTGGCGCCATTCGACCCAACACGCTACGTGGGAGTCCGGCACGAGCCGACCTGGCTCGAACCGTTTCTCGGCACCCGACCGCAGATCTGAGGCCGAGCCACACGCGCATGCGGTGCTCGGCATGCGAGCGCATGGGCCAAGAACGAGCGCCATCCCGGCCGAATACTCGGTATCGGAGCAGCGCAGCCTAGATGCGACCCGTCCCAGGGCCTGTCCCTGTCCACATGCTCCGATGCCGAGCACCGGTTCGGTCGCACGCCACGGCGCCCAGTCGAGGACGACTCCG
>JANMPX010000006.1:0-1548 GCA_031370085.1 Chloroflexota bacterium
CTCGACGGCCTCGAGCCGACCGATCGGACGCTGGTCCAGGATGCCGCCGTCCTCGGACAGAGCTTCACCCTTGAAGCGCTGTCAGCCGTCTCCGGACTGGAGGTCGGCGCGCTCGAACCTCGCTTGCGGGGGCTGGTGCGACGCGAACTGCTGACCGTCGAGGTCGATCCGCGCTCGCCCGAGCGCGGTCAGTACACCTTCGTCCAGGCGCTGATCCGCGAGGTCGCTTACCACACGTTCGCCAAGCCCGACCGCAAGGCCCGCCACCTCGCCGCGGCCCGCTTCTTCGAGCAGCTCGGATCGGACGAGCTGGCCGGCGCCCTCGCCGGCCACTACCTGGCGGCCCATGCCAACGCCACCGAAGGACCCGAGGCCGAGGCCCTGGCCGCTCAGGCTCGAATCGCTCTCAAGGCGGCGGCCGATCGGGCGGTATCCCTCGGAGCCCACGACCAGGCCGTCGCCTTGCTCGAGCAGGCGCTGACCGTGGCCACCGATCCCGCCGAGCAAGGCGAGATCCTGGAGCGCGCAGGCGCGTCGGCCATAACTGCGGCCCGCTACGATCGGAGCGAGACATTTCTGCAACGGGCATTGGAGCTCCACCGGCAGCGCGGCGACCGGGACGCCGCTGCCCGTGCGACGGCGTCGCTGGGCAGGGCGCTGGTGTTCGGCCGTAGGGAGGACGCGGCGCTCGCGCTGCTGGAGCCGGCGGCGGCTGAGTTCGCGGATCTGTTCCCGGAGCCTGCGGTCGCCGCCCTCGACGGTCAGCTGGCCCTGGCCTATTTTGCAAACGAGGAGCCCCGCCGGGCCATCGAGGTCGCAGAACGGATCCTGGAGGCCGCGGAGCATCATGATCTGGTGGCCATCCTGGCCCGAACCCTCGTGATCAAGGGAGGGGCTCTCGGCAGTCTCGGGCGCCTGCGCGAGGGAATCGGGGTCATCAAGGCAGGGGAAGAGTTGGCACGCGACAACGGGCTGGATGAAATCCGGCTCGGTGCCCTCCACAGTCGCGGCTATTGGCAGATGGATATCGATGTCGTGGGCGGGCAGGACGCCAACCGCGAGGGTCTCGCCCTGGCCCGCCGCGTGGGCAACCGCTCCGCGTTGCTGCGCTTCGTCAACAACTTCGGGTATTCCGCGTTCCTGGCCGGAGACTGGGATGGCGCGCTCGCCGAGCTCGACGCGCAGCTGGCCGAGGACCTCGACCGGGCAAACCGTATCCCGTTGCTCGGCACCGCACTCGTCGTCCGCGCTTGTCGCGGCGAGCCCGTCACCGAAGGCCTCGCCGAGCTCGAGCGCGTGATCGCCGGCGACAAAGACCGAAGTGCCATGATCATGCTGGAGGACGCGAATGCCAATGCGGCGCTGGCTAATGGCCAACTCCGCGACGCGCGGGCCGCCTGGCGGCACATGGCTGAGCTGGTCGCAGGTAATGCTCCCGAAGGGCTCTATCGTGCCGCGCGGCCCGCCCTTTGGGACGGTGACGTGGCGGGTGCACGGACCGATCTCGCCGCACTGGACGCGACCGGCGTCCACGGCCGCGTGGTGGAG
>JANMPX010000012.1:0-13781 GCA_031370085.1 Chloroflexota bacterium
GGGGCTGGCCGACACCGGGCTTTTGTACCGCGGGGTCCCAATACCCCGGCGCCGTTGGCGGCGGCGCTCCCCGACGGCCGCGCCGCCTCTACACTTGCCGACCGATGTCCGAGCATCTTGACCTGGCCGACTGGCGTCGCAGCATGGCGGCGATCTACGAGGCGCTGCGCCTCGACCGACGCGCCGAGCCGGCGCGCCTGCTGCACTTTCGGTCGGCGAAGGATCGGCTCTTCGCCGAGCACCCTTCCTCCCCCATCCCTGGCGCCAGGCGCCACGACTTCCGCGGCCTGGCCTACTGGCGCTACGACCCGACGCTCCGTCTCGCTGCGGTGCTGGAGCCCGATCCTGTCGCCGCGGCGCTCGACCTCCCACGCTCGGGAGATGGGGCAGGCATGCCCTATGCCCGCATCGGCTGGGTCAGCTTCACCGTCGGCGACACGCCCTGCCGCCTGGCGGTCTACTGGCTGAACGAGTACTCCGGTGGAATCTTCATCCCGTTCCGTGACGCGACCAGCGGGGAGGAGAGCTATGGCGGCGGGCGGTACCTGTGGGACTCGGCGAAGGGCGCCGACCTGGGCTCCAGCGGCGACGAGCTCGTGCTCGACTTCAACTACGCATATCACCCGTCCTGCGTCTACGACCCGATCTGGAGCTGCCCCCTCTCACCGCCGGAGAACCAGCTGGCCGTGCGCATCGCCGCCGGCGAACGGCTCGGTCGCGCCTGATGTCCACCGAGCCGGATCGCCCGGGCCGCCACTGCTACAAGTGCGGCCGCCAGATCGGTCCGGACCAGACCATCTGCGAGGTCTGCAATCGCGCTGGCATGGCGACCCCTTCCGCCACGCAATACCACGGCACGATCGTGGTCGCGATCGTCGCCGGCGTGGCGATCATGGCCTTCTGGGCGAGCCTCTCCCTGAGCGGCATCGGGCCGTTCGGCGGCGAGGTGCTCTCCTTTCGCAGTGATCCGCCCGACGGCGTGGTCGCAACGCTGCAGGTCACCAACGACGGGTCGAAGGCGGGACGTGCCAAGTGCCGGCTGACCGCCCGCGACGCCGGCGGCGCGCAGCTGCGCGTGCGTGACATCGTGTCAGCGCAGGTCGGTGCGGGCGCCTCGATACGGTTCGACGAGCGGATTCCGGGGCTTCCGACCACGCCGGCCGCAGTGGCGATTCTCTGCTCGTGAGCTGAGGCTATCCTGCCCCAATGCAGACTTGGGGGCAGATCCGGAAATGGGTCTCGAGCGCGTTCGTCGCCTTCTGGGTGGCGATCGTCGCGATCGCGGTACTCGGCCTGCCCGGGACAAGCTATGCAGGTCCTCGCTTCCCTGATCCGGTCAGCGGGCAAGCCGTCTATGACCCTGCGAACGCCATCGACCCCGATCTGGAGGCCGGCCTGGAGACGCAGATCGACGCGATCGAGGCGCGCAGCGGCGCCGAGCTGGCCATCTACGTGCGAGTCGATCCCGGCGCCAGCGAGGAATCCAACCTCGCCGCGGCGCGGGCGCTGATGGACCAATGGGGGGTCGGACGCAAGGGTTTCGATGACGGCCTCGTGATCATGGTCGGCCTTGAGCCCAACCTGGTCCACGGCAAGGTCAGTCTGTACGGAGGGGCCGGCTTCCTGCGCGCCTACCTGTCCGAGGGTGACCTGAAGGGAGTCATTGACCAATACATCGTGCCGGCCGCCCTGCAGCAACAGCTCGGTGCAGGACTGGTGTCGGCGGTCGACGCCGTCGGCTCGGCGATCACCCCGTCAGCAACGGAGCGGCTGAACTTCCTGCGCACCGCGAACGCCGTTCTGGGCCTGGTGGTGGCGCCGATCGCCCTGCTGCTGGTCGCCGGCATCGCGTTCCGATCCTGGCGGCGGGCGGGGCGCGACCCCAGCGTGCTGGATTCCCCGTCGATCCTGATGGCCGGCCCTCCCGCCGGCATGACGCCACCGCTGGCCACGGTGGTGCGCCAGGGCCGCGCCGACGAGCATTCGCTGGACACGGTGCTTGTGGAGCTGGCGAGCACCGGCCGTCTCGCCTTCCAGAATCTCGACCGGGTCGGCAAGACCAAGGCCGACGATGACCCCAATCCGCTCCTCGACCCCGCCGTGGAGCTGCGCGACGATCCGCCCAGCGGCGGCAAGCTGGGGAGGGCCGAGCGCGAGGCCTGGGATCTCGTGCGCCGTCATTCCGGCGGCAGCGCCATCCTCAGCCGGGAGCGGCTGTGGAGCCTCAACGAGGTGCTCGGGCCGATCCGCGAATCCCTGGAGCGCGAAGCCATTCGCCTCGGCTGGCTCACCCATCTCTCGGCGCCGGTGATCGGCATGTGGAGCGGGATCGGCATCGGCGAGATGGTGGTCGGTGGACTGGCGGTGTGGGCCAGCTTCGCGATCCCCATGTCGGGCGCCACGCTGCTTGGGGCGGGGATCGGCGTGGGCGGGCTGGTCACCTTCGGCCTGGGGCAGGCGATGTCGCAGCGCACCAGGGAAGGCGCCTACGCGGACGCCATGCTGAAGGCCTATCGGCGCACGCTCGAGAAGACCCTGGAGCAGGCGCGCAACATGGAGCAGGTGGTGGCCGATGAAACCGTGCGCATGCTGGCCGATACCCCCGACAAGGCGGTCGTCTGGGGGTTCGCGCTGGGCCTGCATGCCCAGGTGGGGGCGGTGCTGCAGCGCGGCCTGGCGGATCAGCCGGCCGATGCTGCTGCGCGCGGGGCCGCCTACTACCCGCTCTGGCTTGGCAGCTCGCCAGGCTCCATGGCGGCGGCGGACGGAGGCGACATCTTCGCCGGATCGGGCGGGATCTTCTCGAGCTCGGGAATGCCCGATATCGGCGGCATGTTCAGCGCCATCGGTAGCGTCGGCTCTTCCCCGCCCTCATCGTCGGGCGGAGGCGGATTTGGTGGCGGTGGTGGTGGCGGTGGTGGCGGCGGAAGCGGCAGCTTCTAGGACTCGGCTGGCGCCCGGTGCGTGGAGCGGCTATGGTTGGGCTGATGCCATACGATCGAAGACCGGACCGACGCCCTGGCGGCGGCCGACCCAGCGGCCCTGGGCGACCCATGGGCGAGCGCCCCTCCTACGGCGACCGGCCACCCCGTCCGCGCCCCGATTTCGCTGACCGAGCGCCACGCCCGCGCGGCGACTTTGCCGAGCGACCGCCACGCGGCGACTTCTCCGAGCGACCGCCACGCGGCGACTTCGCCCCGCAGGATCGCGGCCCCCGCCCCGGCGGATTCGCCCCGCGCCCGATGGATGACGGGGGCATGTCGATTCGACTCGACCCGCGACGCCTCAACGCTCTGAAGCTGCTGGCCGCCGAGGCAGGCGTGCGACCCGGTGAGCTGGTGACCGGCTGGGTCGAGGAGCGACTCGACGCTGCCCGGCCCGGGAGCGCCGCTCTCCCGGTGTCCGCGCCGGCAGTTGCGCCCGATGCCCTGCGCGCCCTGTCTGCCCGGATCGACGAGCTGGCTCGCCGCGTCGACGCGCTCGCTCCGGTGGCCGTCGCCGCTGAGCCGGCACCGGTCGCGGTCGTGGCCGAGCCGCAGCGTCGCGGGCGACCGCGCAAGGTGGCTGCCGTGGCCGAGGCGATCCCTTTACCCAAGGTCAAAGTGAGCCGCCCGGCCGCCAAGGCAAGCGCGTCCAAATCCCCGGCCAAGTCCAGGACGAAGGCGAAGAGCGTGGCCAAGGTGGCGCTGCATGACGAGATCAGCGCTGTCATCGGCGAGCTGGGACCGCAAACCGCTGCCGAGCTGGCCACGGCGATCACGAAGCGAGCCAACTACCGGCAGCCCCGCAGCGCCAAGCCGCTCGACGCGGCGACCGTGAACGCGCGTGTGTCGAACCCGAAGTACCGCCCGCGCTACGTCCGCAGCGAGGGTCGCATCGGTCTCGCCCAGTAGGGAAACGTCAGCCCGGGAGCGGGCTCCCGTCGCCTGTGCCGCTGGGCTTGCGCAGCCGTGGCACGGCTCCTACGGCCAACTTCAGGCCGCTATTTGGCCGTCCCAGCCGCTACGCGGCCAATCGGCTACCCAGATGGGCTGTCAGCGTCGATCCTGGCCGTCAGACCCGTCCGGCGGCTGCGGCAGAGGGTCCCGGGCTGTCACGCGTCAACCAGTCGTTCAGGCCTCGTGCGACCTCGTCCAGGCGATGAGCGCATCGGCCTCCCAGGCATTGACAACGGCCGAGCCCTGAACGCCGCAGGCGGCCGCCCGATCGCATCCATACGGCAACCAGGCCAGCTGTCCAGGCGCGTGAGCGTCGGAGTCGATGGCCACCCGGCAGCCAGCCTCCACCGCCAGCCGCAGCAGGCGCTTCGGCGGGTCGAGCCGCTCGGGTCGGGCGTTCACCTCGATCGCCTTGTCGAAGCGGGCCGCTGCCGCGAACACGATCTCCGCATCGAAGCTCGACTCGGGACGTTTGCGCTCGCCAGTCACCATGCGGCCCGTCATGTGACCGAGCACATCGAGCCGCGGGTTTGCCAGGGCGCTCACCATGCGCCGCGTCATGAGCCCGTCGGCCATGCGCAGATCCGAGTGCACGCTGCCGACCACCAGGTCGAGCCGCGAGAGCAGATCGGTGTCCTGGTCGAGCGAGCCGTCGGCCAGGATGTCGACCTCGATGCCGGTCAGGATGCGGAACGGGGCCAGCTCCGCATTGAGCGACGCCACCTCGCCGAGCTGCTCCGTGAGCCGCTCAGCCGTGAGCCCATGGGCCACCCGGAGACTCGGCGAGTGGTCGGTGAGCGCTATGTAGACGTGTCCGATGTCGCGCGCGGTCTCGGCCATCTCGCGAATCGACGAGCCGCCGTCGGACCACTCTGAGTGGACGTGCAGGTCGCCGAGCAACGCCGCCCGAAGACTCGCGCCCAGCTCGGCAAGCGGTTGGCCGCCGGTCGCCTCGAGCCGCCGCAGGTAGACCGGCTCTTCGCCCCGCAGGGATTCGGCGATGGTCCGCTCGAGCACCTCTCCGACCCCCGGCAGCACGCGCAGGGTGCCCTGTCGGGCGCGCTCCGCAGCCTCGCCGGCGGGCAGCCGCTCGAGGGCGAGCGCGACGTTGCGAAAGGCGCGCACCCGGTACGACGGCTCATTCGCCGCCTCGAGCAGAAACGCGATGCGCCGCAGGTCGACGACCGGGTCGCGCGCGTCAGGCACGGCGCTGCGCGGAAGTCACCCGCCGTCTCATGGAATCGTCAGCAGGCGCCGCGGGTTGGCGATCGTCATCTGCGCGATCTCGCCCTCCCCGACCGCGGCGGTGCGCAGGGTGGGCAGGAAGTGCTGCTGCAGGTACGTGTAGCCGAAGCCGCCGTTGGCCTTGAGCTGTCGGTCATGCGCCACGTCCTGGCTGAGCAGCAGCTGGGTCCCGTAGTCGCGCTCCAGCAGCTCGACGATCAGCTCGACCAGCCGCGGCTCCTCTGCCTCTTCGGTGCCCGACCGATGCCCGAGCAGGTCGAACTGCAGGTTGGCGCCACGGTCAAGGACGGCAAGGTAGTGGTCGAGGACCGGGTAGGAATCGGCGTGGCCGATCACCACGCGGGACGGATCCAGGCCCTCCTCCTCGAAGATGCGCAGCTGGGCGAGTCCGACCGGCGACCGTGGGGAATGCGTTGTCACCGCCATGCCGGTCGCCTGTGCTGCGCGGGCCGCGGCACGGTGGATCCGCTCCTCGAGCGCGCTGACCCACGGCTTGTCGGCGCCGATCTCGCCGATGATCCCGGGGCGCACCCCGCTGCCCGCCACGCCATCGGTAAATTCGGCGACCATCTGCTTCGCAAGGTCGTCCACGGTTCGTCGATCGATCCGCGCCTCGGGCGGGTAGTAGGCCTCGTGATACCAGCCGGTTCCCATCACGATCTGCACCCCGCTCCGGCTCGCGACGCGGCGCAGGCGTTCGGGATCACGGCCCACGCCATCGAGGGTCAGGTCGACCAGTGTCGACCCGCCGCGCCGCCGGAAGTCGCCGAGCTCCTCGGCGAGCGTCAGCTCATCGGGCGCCAGCTCCCAGTAGTCCCAGCGGCCGGGGATGTGCCACAGCGAGAGGCGGGTGTGCTCGTGGGGGAGCGTGAAGCCGACTCGATCGGGCGGAATCGGTCCACCCACGGTCATGATGCGGGGAGCCATGGCTGCCTCCTGGTCGCGGTGCGCCTCGGTGCGGACACAGATCGGCCGCCGACGCGCAGGTTTGATTGGATGTTGCAGTCTGCCACGCTTGCGGCATGATCGGTCCAGCCCGCAACATACCCGCGTGACCGATGACGAACGCTGGACTGCACATCAGCGACGCTGGGAGGCGGAGCGCCTGAAGCCCGCCCTTGACGGAGGCGGCGAGCGCAAGCGGCGATTCATCAGCCAGTCGGGAGTCGAGGCGCAGCGGACCTATACGGCCTCGGACCTGCGCGACCCGGCCAACGACCCCGATCGCGACCGCCCGCGCTATGCGTTCAGCCCCCCACCCGACGAGCCACGCGGGTGGGATGAGATCGATGACCTCGGCCTCCCCGGCGAGCCGCCCTTCACCCGCGGCATTCACCCGACCGGCCATCGTGGCCGCCTGTGGACGATGCGCATGTTCGCCGGCTTCGGTACCGCGGAGGACACCAACCAGCGCTTCAAGCGGCTGATCGCTGCGGGCGGCACCGGGCTGTCGATTGCCTACGACATGCCAACCCTGTATGGGTACGACCACGACGAGCCGATGGCGGCCGGCGAGTTCGGAACCTGCGGCGTGGCGGTCAGCAGCCTGGCCGACATGGAGATCCTGCTCGATGGGCTGCCGGTCGGCGAGATCAGCACCAGCATGACGATCAACTCACCGGCGGCCATGATTTGGGCGATGTACATCGCCGCGGCGGAGAAGCAGGGCGTGCCACGCGCCAAGCTGACCGGGACCCTGCAGAACGACATCCTCAAGGAGTTCGTGGCGCAGAAGGAGTACATCTTCCCGCCGGCGCCGTCGCTCAAGCTGGTCACCGATACCGTCGAGTTCGGCACCCGCGAGATGCCTCGCTGGAACACGATCAGCATCAGCGGCTACCACATCCGCGAGGCGGGCTCCACCGCGGTGCAGGAGCTGGCCTTCACCATCGCCGACGGGATCGCCTACGTCGAGGACGCTCTCGCTCGCGGCCTGCGCTTCGACGACTTCGCCCCGCGTCTCTCCTTCTTCTTCAACAGCCACAACGACTTCTTCGAGGAGATCGCCAAGTTCCGGGCCGCGCGCCGGATCTGGTACAAGCTCTGCACCGAGCGCTTCGGCGCCGAGAACGAGCGCTCAACCTGGATGCGCTTCCACACGCAGACCGCGGGCGTCTCCCTCACCGCGCAACAGCCCCAGAACAACCTGACCCGCGTCGCCATCCAGGCGCTGGCCGGGGTGCTCGGTGGGACGCAGAGCCTGCACACCGATGCGTACGACGAGGCGTGGGCAGTCCCCAGCGAGGAGGCCGCCCTGCTCGCCCTGCGGCAGCAGCAGATCATCGCCGAGGAGTCGGGAGCGGCCAACACGGTCGACCCGCTGGCCGGCTCGTACTACGTCGAGACGCTCACCAACCAGACCGAGCAGGCCGCCTGGGCGTACCTGCGCCGCATCGACGAGATGGGAGGCATGGTGCGTGCCATCGAGGCCGGCTATCCGCAGGCCGAGATCGCCGATGCGGCCTACGCCCAATCCCGCGCGCTCGAGGATCACGATCGCGAGACGGTGGGCGTGACGACCTACGCCAATGCTGACGAGGTGCTCCGCATTCCCCTGCTCGAGATCGGCCAGGAGCAGGAGCGGCGGCATCTCGACCGTCTGGTCCGAATCCGCGCCGAGCGCGACGGAGACGCTCACGCGGGCGCGCTCACCCGCCTGCGCGAAGAGGCGGCCGCCGGCGACGTGAATCTGATGCCCGCCATCCTCGAGGCGGTCGGGGCATACGCGACCATCGGCGAGATGTGCAACCTGCTGCGGGCGGTGTACGGGGAGTACAAAGAGCCCCTCGCCGTCTGACGCCGGCAGCCTGAGCTGCGGGGGAGCGGCGCGGTCCGGCGTCGGGGGAGCGGCACCGGTCGATCGCAGGGCACGCGCCCGCGCCGTCCCCTCGCGGGCCGCAGGCTGACGCGCGACCGCTTACCGGCCGCTTATCGACCGGTATCCTCGACGCAATGAAGCTGCACCTGGTCGACGCCACCTTCGAGCTCTTTCGCGCGTACTACTCGCGGCCTGCCGAGATCGGGCCCGACGGGCGCCCGGTGAACGCCGTGCGCGGCCTCATCGAGTCGATGCTGTCGCTCCTGCGCGAGTCGGACGTGACGCACCTTGCGGCCGCCACCGACCACGTGATCGAGAGCTGGCGCAACGACCTGTACCCCGGCTACAAGAGCAGCGCCGGCATCGATCCCGCCCTGCTCGCCCAGTTCGGCGACGCTGAGCGTGCGCTGAGAGCCCTGGGGATCGTCACCTGGCCGATGGTCGGCGAAGAGGCCGACGATGCGATCGCCACCGCCGTGGCGCGCTTCTCAAGCGATCCAGGGATTGAGCAGATCGTGATCTGCAGCGTCGACAAGGACCTCGCCCAGTGCGTCTCCGGCGATCGGGTCGTGCTGCGCGATCGGATCCGATCGATCACCTATGACCAGGCCGGCGTGATCGCAAAGTTCGGCGTGCCTCCTGAGAGCATCCCCGACTACCTGGCACTGGTCGGCGACAGCGCCGATGGCTTCCCGGGGCTCCCCGGCTGGGGCTCCAAGAGCGCCGCCGCCATCCTGGCAAGGTTCGGCCACCTGGAGTCGATCCCCGACTCCCCGCTCGACTGGGAGCTGCCGATGCGCAACGCTGTGCGCCTGGCTACCGTCCTTCGCGACCAGCGCGCCGATGCTGTCCTGTACCGACGCCTGGCGACGCTGAACCGCGACTCGCCGATCGACGGCGACCTCGACGCCCTGGCGTGGCGCGGAGTTCCGAAGGCGGCGTTCATGTCCTTCTGCGAGGAGCTGGGCTTCGATCGGATCCGAGAGCGGGTCCATCGCTGGGCCGCGGGGGCACCATCGGTCTAGGACCATTGATGGATTGGGGTGCGGTCTGGTGGAGCCTACGGTTGGCTCCCGATGTCACGACGCACCGTCATGGCGGCCGCCCTGGCGGTCGCCACCAGCCTCGGCCTGGCCTTGCCGGGCCTTCCGCCGCAGCTCGCGGCGTCTTCGTGCTCGAACTGGACATCGCAGACCGATCCCCCACCGACCGTGCGCATCTACCGGCACGTCACCGCCGCGGTCGAGACGGTCGACTTCCGGATCTACACCAGGAATGTCCTGTCCCGGGAATGGATCAGCTCATGGACGACCGAGTCGCTGCGCTCCGGGGCCCTGGCGGTCAAGAGCTACGCCTGGTACCAGGTCCTCCACTGGCGCGGCGGGGTTAACGCCGCTGGCGAGTGCTTTGACCTGCGGGATGACACCGCCGACCAGGTCTACGACCCGTCCAAGGCCACCTGGAGCACCGCGGCGGCCGCTGTTGACGCAACGTGGGCGACGCGTGTCCTGAAGAACGGCTCCATCTTCCCCACCTACTACAACGCCGGCACCTCCGGCGAGGCCTGCGGCGCGAATGCCAACGGCTGGAAGATATGGCAGTGGGGCACCCAGACCTGTGGCCTGGCGGGCAAGACCGCAGCCGAGATCGTGCTCACCTACTACTACCCCGGCGTCACGGTGACCGATGCGCCGGTGCCGGCATCCACCCCCTCCCCGACCGCGACAGCCTCGCCGACCGCCACGCCGAGCCCGAGCCCAAGCCCGACTCCGAGCCCGACTCCGAGCCCGACCGCCGTCCCGACGGCGACCCCGACGGCCGCCGCAACGGTTGGCCCGACCGCGACACCCAGGCCGACACCTTCCCCCACGCCGCTGGCGACCCCGGCCCCGACAGCCAAGCCGACTCCGAAACCGACTCCGCTTCCCACGCCTCCCCCTTCGCAGGAGCTGCCCGGCGGCGGCCAGGTGACCGTGACCGATGCGACCGCTCCGCCACCGCCTCCGCCTTCAGATCCCAAGCCGCTGGCAGCGTCCCTCGCCGAGCCGTCAACGCAGACCCTCTTCCGCGGCAGCCTCGCGCCCTGGGAGCTCGGCCCGATGGCGATGCAGCGCGTCCTGGCATGGCCCGATCGCTGGGTGCCCGGCCACGCGTGGCCGGCACGCGACCAGGCGGCGACGCTGTCCGGCATCCCGGTGAGCACCTTCCGTGCGCTGTGGGGAGCCGCAGCCGAGAAGCTGCTGGCCAGCCTGGCCGCCCGGCTGTCGCGCGGCGACGGCCTCGCCTTCCTGTTCGGGGCGCCCGGCTCCTAGCCGTCCAGCCGCCGGATCAGCAGCTCGGCTGCTGCGAGGTCCTGGATCGCCAACCCGACGCTCTTGAAGATGGTGATCGCCTCCGGCTTGCGCTGCGCCGCCCACTCGCGCCCGATGCTGCCGATCTCGACGAATTGGTCGGCAGCCAGATGGCCCTGCTCGAGGGCTGCCACCAGGTCGCCCGCCTCCTCAAGGGCAGCGGCCCGGGAATCGACCGCGACGCACTCGGCGCGCGCGAACAGTTCGGGCGGGATCTCGACCATGTCGAGCCGATAGGAACCCACCCCGTTGACGTGCGCGCCGGGCATTACCCAATCGGCGCTGAAGATCGGCTCCGCTGATGTCGTGGCGCAGCAGATGACCTCCGCATCGCGCACCGCCTCCTCGGCAGATGCAGCCGCCACAACCCGCACCCCCTGGCCCAGCTCGGCCGTCATGGCGGCCGCAAAGGCCTCGCGCGAACGGGCCGTCCGGGCGTAGACGCGCAGCTCGCGGATCGGGCGCGCGGCGAGCACGGCGCGGACCTGCCATGCCGCCTGGGCACCCGTGCCGAAGAGGGCGAGGACGGAGGCGTCGGGGCGCGCCAGCAGCCGCGTGCCGACACCGGCCGCGGCGCCGGTGCGCATGGCCGTGACCGTCGCTCCATCGAGCACCGCCCGTGGCTGACCGGTCTCCGCGTCGAACCACAGCACGACCGCGTGAATGGTCGGCAATCCCCGTGCCGCATTCCCCGGAGTGACGGTCACCAGCTTCACCGTCGAGCCCGTCCCGCCCAGGCGGACCCCCGGCATCAGCAGCAGGTCGCCCGAGGGTACGGGCACCCGACTGCGCACTGGGGACCGATCGCGCCCCGCCACCACATCGCGGTACGCGGCTTCGACGGCGTCGAGCAGGTCGGCCATCGGAATTGCGTTGCGAATCGCGTCAGCGTCGAAGAACTGCATGCGCGGATCCTACCCTCGTCGCCAGACCGGCCGCGCGAAGACGATCCAGCCGCCGGCCGCCACCGCGGCCAGCCCGACCATTGACCACGTTGCGACCGCGGGGCTGAAGCGCTCGGCCAGTGCGCCGGCAACGAGGATTGAAAGGGTGAGCGTCAGTGTCACCAGCCCGTAGTCGAAGCTGAAGACGCGGCCGCGGATCGCATCCGGCGCCGCCCGCTGCAGGCCATACGACGACAGGGTCCACTGCGCGCCGCCTCCAAGATGACCGCCGAACACGGCGAGCGCCGCGAGCGGCAGGATCGGCGCCAGCGGCAACAGGCTGTAGCACAGGCCGAAGATCACGAACGACACCCCGATCCCCAGGATCAGGCCCCGCTCGCTGGTCCCTACGATGCCGCGCACCAGGAATGGGCCGATGAGGGCCCCCAGCCCACGCGCCGCGAACAGGACGCCGATCCCCACGTCACCGGCCCCGAAGACGGTACGGCCGAAGACGGCGAGCAGCACGATCACGCCACTGCCGACCCCGAAGGTCGTCTTTGCCAGCAGCAGGGCGGCGAGCGTGCGGTTGCCCTTTGCAAATCGCAGGACGGTGCGAACCGAGCCGATGATTCCTTCGTGCCGGGGATGCAGATCAGCCTCGGCATCGGGGGCGCGCCGGGTATCGACGAACGAGCGGCGGATGCCGACGATGAGCGCGGCCGAGATCGCAAACGAAGCCGCGTTGACCACGAACGCGACGTCTCTGCCGAACGCGGCCGCCACGGCGCCTCCGAGGGCCGCCCCGACCGCGAGCATCGTCCCCCACGACGAGCCGATCAGGATGTTGGCCTCCGGCAGCTCGGCCTCGTCGACCAGGTTCGGCAGCGAGGCGGAGCTGGTCGGCTCAAACAGCGCAGCGCCAACCGACAGGAGCGCCGCCGCGGCGAAGGCGATCCACAGCGTGCCGGCGTCCCGCGCGAAGAGGAACGCCAGCGCGACCGGGATGCGGGCCAGATCGGCCCCGACCATCAGCCTGCGCCGATCGAATCGATCGGCCAGCACGCCGGCGATCGGCGACGCCAGCGCGAAGGCTCCGGTCTGGACCACCAGGAAGAGGGACGCCATGGCCGGCGAGCCGGTCACCTCAAGCGCGAGGCCGAGAAGGGCCACCGTCGCAAACCAGTCACCGGCGAAGCTGACCAGCTGCGCCGCGAAGAGGCGGCTGAAGGCGCGGTTGCGGCGCAGCAGGGTAAGGTACGGGCGCAGGCGCATGGAGCGGCATCATGCCACGGCCACCCGCCTGCACTGGCTTGCGAGGAGACGCGGCTTGGGCGACGGGGACCCGCAGGAGTGACCTGGTTCACGGCACTGCTGGTGGCGCACATCGTGCTCGCCGTCTCACTGCTGGCGCCCAGCCTGGTGCTTCCCTTTCTGCTGAAAGGCTCCCGTGCTGGCCGTCCCGGTCGGGTCACCGGCGCGCTGATGGCGATCCAGGGGACCGGCAGCCTGGCGATCGGCCTGGGACTGCTGGCCACCGGCGCTGGCTTGGTGGCGAGCCTCGGGACGCAGCTGCTGGCCAAGGCATGGCTGCTCATCGCGCTGGCCGTGTACGCCGCCAACCTGGCGATCGCCGGCGTGCTGTCACGGCCGAACCTGCGACGCCTGGCGCGGCTGGATCCGGGCAGCGACCCGGGGCGCTGGCGGCGAACGGTGCGCCAGCAGCGCTACCTCGCGTATGGCATGGGGGCAGCGATCGGACTCATCGGCTTCCTGATGAGCACCAAGCCCGAACTGTGGTGAGCCGCTAGAAGTTCGGGATCGGCAGCGGGCGTCCCATGATCCAGAAGAGGCCCGCAACGATCACCAGGATGGCAATGACAAAGACGGCGAACCAGCGAAGGACGTCCCACATGGTCTCGGACTCCAAGATTCTTCGGTTGGCAGCAGACCGGCCCTGATTCTAACAAGCCGATTCCCGCACCCTGATCGAGCGAGCCCTAGAATCCCCGCCGTGACCCTCAGACTCTTCGATCGGCGCCGCGCTGAGCTCGTTCCCTTCGCGCCGATCGGCGCCGAACCGGTGGGGCTGTACGTGTGCGGCGTCACGCCCTACGACACCGGGCATCTGGGCCACGCCTTCACATACCTTGGCTTCGACGTCCTGCACCGCTATCTGCTGTACCTCGGCCACCGGGTGACGTACGTCCAGAACCTGACCGATGTCGACGACGACATGCTGCGCAGGGCCCGCGAGACCGGAGAGGACTACCTCGCGCTCGGCAATCGCCACGTAACCACCTTTCTGACCGAGATGGCCGCCCTGAACTGGCTGCCCCCCGACCACTTTCCGCGCGCCACGCAGCACATCCCGCAGATGCTCGAGATGATCGGAGCGCTGGTGGCCAACGGCCATGCCTACCTTGGCGTGGGGCACGTGTACTTCAGCATCGACTCGTGGCCGAGCTATGGAGAGCTCTCGCATCTGCCCCGGGCCGCCATGCTGCCGGTCGCCAACGAGCGCGGCAACCGGCCGGAGATGCCC
>JANMPX010000048.1:0-2872 GCA_031370085.1 Chloroflexota bacterium
GGCCATGGCGCCGGTCGACTGGTGCCCGAAGGACCAGGTGGTACTGGCGCGCGAGCAGGTGGAGGGCGCCGATCGGCACTGCTGGCGCTGCGGCACGCCGGTCATCAAGCGCGACCTGGAGCAGTGGTTCTTCCGCATCACGCGCTACGCGGACGAGCTGCTCGACTTCTCGAAGATCGACTGGCCTGAGCCGATCCGCCTGATGCAGACCAACTGGATCGGCCGCTCGGAGGGCGCCGAGATCGATTTCGCCGTTGAGTCCGAGGGGGTGGCGCCGATCCGCGTTTTCACCACGCGGCCCGACACCCTGTTCGGGGCGACCTTCATGGTGCTGGCGCCCGAGCATCCCGCGGTCGCCGCGCTGACCACGCCCGACCGCACGGCGGAGGTCTCCGCCTACGTGACGGTCGCGCGCCGCGAGACCGAGATCGAGCGGATGAGCACCGAGCGGGAGCGGAACGGCGTCTTCATCGGCTCGCATGTCGTGCACCCGATGACCGGCGAGCGGATCCCCATCTGGATCGCGGACTACGTGCTGGCCGGCTACGGCACCGGGGCGGTGATGGGGGTCCCCGCGCACGACGACCGCGACTATGACTTCGCGACCCGCTACCAGCTGCCGATTCGCTTCGTGGTGGCGCCCCGCGACGGTGCCCCCGTCGAGGGCCGGACCTTCCTGCCGCACACCGATGACGAGGTCCTGATCGACTCCGGCGAGTTCAGCGGGATGAGCGCCGCCGAGGCGATCGGCGACATCACCGCACGCTTGGCGGAGCGCGGGCAGGGCGGGCCATCGGTCAGCTACAAGATCCGCGACTGGCTGGTCAGCCGGCAGCGCTACTGGGGCACGCCCATCCCGATCGTCTACTGCCCCGAGCACGGTGCACAGCCGGTGCCCGAGGACCAGCTGCCGGTGCTGCTGCCGCGCGAGGTGGACTTTGCGCCGACCGGGGTCAGCCCGCTGCAGTCGGACGCCACGTTCCTGGCGGCCGAGTGCCCGGTCTGCGGAGCCGCCGCGCGACGCGAGACCGACACGATGGACACCTTCGTCGACTCGTCGTGGTATTTCCTGCGCTACTGCTCGGCACAGGACTCGGAGCGCGCCTGGGATCCCGAGCAGGTGCGCCGCTGGATGCCGGTGAACCTGTACACCGGCGGCGCCGAGCACGCGGTGCTGCACCTGATGTACTCGCGCTTCTTCATCAAGGCGCTGCGCGACATGGGGCACCTGGCCTTCGACGAGCCGTTCAGCGCGCTGCGCAACCAGGGCCAGATCCTTGGTGCCGATCACCAGCGCATGAGCAAGAGCCGCGGCAACGTCGCCAACCCCGACGAGCTGGTCGCCCGCTTCGGGTCGGATGCGGTGCGCTGCTTCCTGATGTTCATCGGCCCATGGGATCAGGGCGGGCCGTGGAACCCGACCGGCATGGAAGGAGTTCATCGATTCCTGGGCCGCGTGTGGGCGGTGGCCGAGGCATCGGGCGGCGGCGGGCGCGTGCCCACGGTGCCGGGGATGCCCCCCGCACAGAGCCTGGTCGGGGAGCGGGCCGGCAGCGACGGACCGGCACCGAGGCAGGTACTGGCCGCCGTCGAGGGCGGGAGCCGCGAGCTGCGGCAGATCACCCATCGGACCATCCAGGAGGTGAGCGAGGACTACGCCGCCTTCCACTTCAACGTCGCGCTCTCCAAGCTGATGGAGCTGACCAATGCCCTCGGCCGGGCAAGAGACGACGGCCTGGCCGGCACCGATGCCTACGCCGAGGCGGTCGACAGGCTGCTGCTTTTGCTGGCGCCGATCGCGCCGCACATCGCGGAGGAGCTGTGGGCGCGGCGCTGCCGGCCGTACAGCATCCACCAGCAGGCGTGGCCAACGTTCGATCCGGCGCTTGCCGCGGCCGAGATGATCGAGCTGCCGGTGCAGGTCGACGGCAAGCTGCGCGACAGGCTGGTGGTGGCGCCCCAGACCCCCGCCGAGGAGATCGAGCGGCTGGCGCTGGCCAGCGAGCGGGTGCAGGCCTACCTGAAGGGACGCGCCCCGGTGAAGGTGATCCATATCCCCGGGCGGCTGGTCAATATCGTCAGCCCTCGGGAGTAGGTCGCTGGGCGCGTATCGTCCGTGTACCCGGTCTTGCGGTCCGGACCATAGCGTACGCGGGCGGGATCGCCTGCACGTTGCCGATCGTAGCGGCCGCCGCCGCTCAAGCCCCTCGCGCCGTCAACGCTCATTGGTCCGCGCCGACGAGCAGTTCGTATCTTATTTCCTCCCCCTTGAAGGCCGTGACCGAGTACGTCATGCCATGCTTGCGGGCGCTGGCCCCACCGTACACGAGGTCGGGAACGTCCTCGCCAGCGGGCGGCGCTGACGCGAGAGGCCAGGTGGCCGGCCGTGACCAGATGGTGTGAACGGCAGGCCGCACGAGGGACATTCTGCTCTACAGGCAACGCCCCTCAGGCCAGGAAGTGGTGCGAGCGCTCCTCGTTCGGCCGCAGCTCGTCAAGGGTACGCAGGAACGCCGCTGCCGCCGGGCTCATCTCGCCGCCATCGCGCCGCCGCGCGACCACGATCTGCCGCTTCACCGGCGCCATGTCGCTGATCTTTACCGGGAAGAGCCGACCCGTCCCGATCTCCGCCAGGACCGAGGTGCGGGGTAGGAGGGCAATCCCCAGGCGCTGCTCGACCATCCGCTTGGCGGCATCGATGTTGTCGACCTCCAGGTAGCCGCGCGGCGCGATCCCGGCCTGCCGGAAGACGGCGCTCGTCAGCTCGTGATAGGAGCTGGTGCGATCGAACAGGATGAGATGCTCGGTCGCCATTCGTTCCATCCGGATCTGCCGGCTCGACGCGAACGGATGCCCGCGGTGTACGACCAGC
>JANMPX010000055.1:0-6023 GCA_031370085.1 Chloroflexota bacterium
ACTGGTCGATCGTCGTGGTGACGGCACTCCTCGCAGCGGGGCTTGCCATCGGGGCAATCATCGCGGGCGGTGACGTCGCCACGCCGGTCTTGGGCTCGCTGGTGGTCGGCATCTACGCCACGGCGCTGGCGGGCATCGGCCTGGCGGTCGTTGGGGTCTTCGGGGTCTCGATCGCCGGCGAGGTCGTCGGCGGCCTCGTGATCGTGACCTTCCTCGTCGACCTCGTCGTGCCGGCGCTGCACTGGCCCGACTGGGTGCATCAGCTGGCCCTCACCTCCCATTTTGGGCAGCCAATGGTCGGCATCTGGGATCCGGTTGGGATCATCGCCTCGCTCGTGATCGCCGTCGGCGGCCTGGCCATCGGGGCATGGGGGATGTCCCGTCGCGACGTGACTGGCTGAGGCGCAGGGCTGGCATCATTGCGGTTCGGCTGCCGCAGCCGCCGGGTGGGTCTAACGGCGAAGATGGACGCCGGAAGCCCCTCTGCTTGGCCGCTCTGGTCGTGGGGCGGCTAGGACGGCGAAGCATCGGCCTGAAGTTGGCCATAAGACCCCTGCCACGGCTATGCTCGCTCCGCGGCACTGACCGGCCTGGAGCCTCAGCTGCCGAGGTGGAAGGGCACGTCGGCCACGATGGTGTTCTTGCGCCCGAAGAGCCGCAGCTTGAGTCGCAGGCTGGTCTGGTTGTGGAGCAGATTCTCCCACCAATGGCGCGGCACGATCTCCGACAGGACGACCACGATCGGCCGATCTGGATCCTGGGATTGCAGCGCGTTCATATAGCGCAGCAGAGGACCGATCAGGGCCCGATAGGGTGATTCGACCACCACCAGCTCCGTCGTGCCGGCCCAGCTCGGCCAGCGTTCCCGCAGCGACTCGGCGGTGGCAGGGTCATTGGTGATGTGCACCGCGGTGGCGTTACGACTGATCGAGTTGGCGAAGGCGATGGCGCCCAAGGTCGGGCGATCCAGCCGGGCGACCGGCACGATCACGATCGGTTCGACCGCTACCTCGTGCCCCTCCGGGATGCGGTCAAGCGCCACCTGGCGGTCCAGGGAGCGGTAGTGGCTGCGGATGCCGAGCATGATGGCGATCAGGATCGGCGCCATCACGATCACCAGCCAGGCGCCGGAGAGGAACTTGGTGCTGGCCACGATGACGACGATCACCGCGGTGGTGGCCGCGCCCAGCCCGTTGATCAGCAGCCCGGCATGCCATCCCTTCTCCCGGCGGCGCCACCAGCGAACGACCATCCCCGACTGTGACAGCGTGAACGCGACGAACACGCCCAGGGTGTAGAGCGGGATCAACGCGGTAACGCTGGCCTTGAAGACGATCAGCAGCAGCGCCGCCACCGCGGACAGGGCGATGATCCCGGTGGTGAAGGCCAGCCGCTCGCCGCGGAAGCCGAACGAGCGCGGCATGAAGCCGTCGCGCGCCAGGAAGCTCGACAAGCGTGGAAAGTCGGCGAAGCTCGTATTGGCGGCAAGCGCCAGGATCAGCGCGGTGGCGAGCTGGGTCACCACCAGGAACCAGCCGTCCCCGGTCACCTGGCGCGTGAGGAGCGACAGCACGGTCTGCACCTCAGTCGGGTCGGGAAGAATGTGAATCGCGCTGGCCAGGTAGCTGATCCCCAGGAAGAGGATGCCGAAGATGGTCGCCTGCCACAGGAGGGTCAGCCGCGCATTGCGCCACTCGGGCGGCTTGAAGGCCGGCACGCCATCGGAGACCGCCTCGACGCCGGTGAGGCCGGCGGCACCCGAGCTGAATGCCCGCAGCGCCAGGAAGATGGCCGCAATGCCGATCATCTGCTGCGTGCCCTGCTTGGCCTCGAGCCAATCGGACGGTGCCGCGAACGTGCCGAGATCGTTCAGGACGACCTGGCGGAAGAGGCCGATGCCGATCATGGCGCCGATGGTCACGATGTACAGGTACGTGGGCGCCATGAAGATGGAGCCGGACTCGCGGATGCCGCGCAGGTTGCCGAGCATCAGCACGATCACGATCACCACGGCGATGAGCACCCGCTCGGGGACGAGGCTCGGCACGATGGAGGTGATGGCGGCAACGCCCGCTGAGACCGAGACCGCGACCGTGAGGGTGTAGTCGATCAGCAGGGCGGCCGCCGCGGTCAGTCCCGGCAGCGTGCCCAGGTTGTCGCTGGCCACGATGTAGCTGCTGGCGCCGCTGGGATACGCCTTGATGGTCTGCATGTAGCTGGTGGCCACGATCGCCAGGATCACGACGATGGCAACCGTGATCGGCATGGTCAGGCTGAGGGCACCGATTCCGCCCAGGACGAGGATCCGCATCATCTCCTCGGTCGCATAGGCCGACGAGCTGATGTTGTCGCTGCTGAAGATGGCCAGCCCTTTGAGCTTGGTAAGCCGCTCGTGGATCTCGTGCTCCGACGAGATCGGCCGACCGATGAGGACGGTCCGGATCCGCCGCAGGGCTGAGCTCCAGCCGGTCCGATGCAGGAGTGTCTGCTCCGAGGCGATCAGGCGCCCTTGTTCGCCGTGCTCGAACTCGTCCTCGAACGGGCGCACGATGCGCACGTACGCATCGCCCGGCCGCTGCCCTCGGCGCTTCTCTTGCACCTCGAGGTGAGGGTCGACGCGGGGGCGCTGCGTGCCCTCGCCTCGGTCAAACTGGCGATTGCCTCCCATGCGGCGGGTATTACAGCACCGATTCGCCCCGCGCGGAGCCGAAGGTCGGCGAGCCGTGCCCTACAGGCGCGCCACGATCCCTTCCCGCGCGGCGAGCTCGACCTGCCGGAGCTCGATAGTGGCTCCCCGGTTGGCGGTGCCGAGGAGCACGGTCGCCTGCCGCCCAAGCACGCCAGCGTCGAACGCTGCGGGCCCATCGTCCAGGTTGGCGAGGACCAGCAGCCGCTCGTCGCCGGAATGCCGGGTGAAGGCTAGCACCTGCGGATCGAGGTCATGCAGCGCCAGGCTGCCGTGGCGCAGGGCGGCCGAGGACCGACGCAGGGCCAGCAGCTCCCGGTACCAGGCCAGCAGCGAGTTCGGATCCTCTTGCTGCGCAGCCACGTTCCGAGTCAGAGGGTCGACCAGCGGCAGCCACGGCTGTCCGGTGGTGAAGCCGCCGTTCGGCGAAGCGTCCCACTGCATCGGGGTGCGCTGGGCATCGCGGCCGGCCCGGTCGAGTGCCGGCCCGGGGAGTTTCCGCGCATCCAGCATGCCGATCTCCTCCCCGGCATACAGGCAGATGGTGCCGCGCAGGGTCAGGAGAATGAGCGCTGCCAGGCGCGACCTCCGCTCGCCGAAGCGAGTGGCGTGGCGCGACAGGTCGTGGTTGGACAGCGCCCAGGTGGGCTCGAGGCCGCGCGGCGTGAAGCGTTCGGCGCGCTCGATCGTGCGTCGGAACGCCTCCGCCGACCACTCGATCAGGGACAGCTCGAAGTCGAAGGCCCGCGCGAAGGCATCGTCGGTGCCTCCTCCGAGGTACGCGGCCAGCCGATCGGCCGGCACGAATGCCTCGCCGACCAGCAGCCGGCCGGGGTACTCGTCGGCCACCCGACGCAATGCTCGTACCACCTCGACCACCTCGGGGCGATCCATGCTCCAGATGCGGTGCTGGCCGGTCGAGTCGACCGGGAACGGGGGCGTCGGGGCAATCGCGGGCGGGTTGTCGCGCAGCTGCGGGTCCTTCAGGGCGTGCGAGATGGCGTCGACCCGGAAGCCGTCGATCCCGCGGTCGAACCAGAAGCGCATCACCCCCGCGATCGCATCGGCCACCTCGGGGTTGCGCCAGTTGAGATCGGGCTGCTCGGGGTAGAACGAGTGCAGGTAATACTGCCCAGCAGCCTCGTCGAAGGCCCAGGCCGCACCGCCGAATCCGGCTCGCCAGTTGTTGGGCGGGCCGCCATCGGCCGATGGATCGGCCCAAGTGTACCAGTCGCGCCGCGGGCTCTGACGCGAGCTGCGACTGTCGATGAACCACGGATGCTCCTCGGAGGTATGGCAGGGCACCAGGTCGAGCAGAAGCCGCAGGCCGCGGGCATGACAGTCGGCGATCAGGCGGTCCAGATCGGCCAGGCTCCCGAACTCGGCGGCCACGTCGGTGAAGTCGGAGATGTCGTAGCCGAAGTCGACCATCGGTGAGGGGAAGATGGGGGAGAGCCAGATCGCATCCACGCCCAGGGACAGATCGCTCCCGGCCAGGTGATCCAGGCGGCCGAGCAGGCCAGGCAGGTCGCCGATCCCGTCCCCGTCAGCGTCCGCAAAGCTGCGCGGGTAGACCTGGTAGATCACCGCGCCCTCCCACCAGGCGGCAGGTGGCAGGGCGGAAGGGTTCACGAACGCCGATTGTAGGGAATCAGGCCTCCGGCGTGGCGTTCCAGCGGCACGCGTAGCCGCCCGACGGCTACTACGGCCAACTTGGGCACGATTCCTGGCTTTCCGTGCCGCCTCGCGACTAATCGGCCATCTACAGGCGGTCCGGACCTCCAGCTTGGCCATGGGAGCCGCCCGGTGGCTACGGGGCGTGATCCTGGCCACGATCTCCACGTCCGCCAGCCGGCACGCGACGTGGGGAGGTCGGCTACCATCGCCGGGACCCGATGGATCTGCGCCTCCTGCCCTATCTTCCGGACCGCGACGTCTATCGGCTGCTGGGGGTCCCGCCCAGCGCTGATCGCGCGGCGATCGTGGCCGCCTGCCGGCGCCTGTCGCGCACCTTCCACCCCGATCGCAACGGCTCGCCGCGCGCCCACGAGGAGATGCGGGTGGTCAATGCGGTGCGATCGATGCTGACCGATGCGACAGCACGCGCTGAGTACGACCGCGCTCGGCTGCGCTTCCTCTCGGCGGGGATGCGGGTCACCTTGCCCGCGCCGCGGCGGCCGGCCATCGCGCAGATCGAACGCGGCAGGCGCTCAGCCGATCTTGCACGTACCGCGCGGGCGGTCATGGCCGGCCTCATGGCCGGGCTGGCGGTACTCACGTCGTCGCGCTGCCCGGGCTGTGACGCGCAGGTCGGACGGGAGTATCGCTACTGCGGAGACTGCGGCAGGGCGCTGCTCAGCAAGGTCGCCCAGCCGTCGGCTTGAACGGAGCTCAGGCCCGGCGCGGGTCGATGCGCTCCGGGTCGATCCCCAGCTCGGCGATCGCCTTGGTCAGCTCCTTGCGGGTCGCTCCGCCCGTCTGGCACAGGCCGTGGAGGGCGGCGTAGGCGATCTGCTCGGGGCTCACCTCGAAGTGGTTGCGCAGCGCCTCGCGGGTGTCGCTGCGACCGAAGCCATCGGTCCCCAGCGCGGTGTACGGCCGGTCGATCCAGCGCGCGACCATATCGGGGATCGCCTTCATGAAGTCGGTGGCGGCGACAATCGGCCCCTCGCTGGGGCCCAGCTGCGACACGACGTACGGGACTCGGGGCTCGGCGTCAGGATGGAGCCGGTTCCAGCGCTCGACCTCCAGGGCGTCGTTGCGCAGCTGCTGGAAGGATGGCGCGCTCCACACATCGGCCGCCACGTCGTAGCGCTTGGCGAGCAGGTCGGCGGCGCGCAGGACCTGGTGCAGGATCGAGCCTGAGCCGATCAGCTGGACCCGCCGCGTGCCGCCTTCGGCACGACGGAACAGGTACAGGCCGCGCAGCACGCCCTCCTCGACGCCGTCGGGCTTGGCCGGCATGGCCCAGTTCTCGTTGTAGAGGGTGAGGTAGTAGAAGACATCCTCGCCCGGATCGCCGTACATGCGCCGGATCCCCTCGCGCACGATGATCGCCAGCTCGTAGGCCACCGCGGGGTCATAGGCGAGCACGTTGGGCAGGGTGCTGGCCAGCAGGTGGCTGTGCCCGTCGTCGTGCTGGAGGCCCTCGCCGGTGAGTGTCGTGCGCCCGGCGGTGGCGCCCATCATGAAGCCGCGCCCGCGGGCATCGCCGAAGGCCCAGATCTGGTCGCCGGTGCGCTGGAAGCCAAACATCGAGTAGAAGATGTAGAACGGGATCATCGGCTCGCCATGCGTGGCGTACGAGGTGCCGGCGGCGGTGAAATCGGCCATGGCA